>JAFEBC010000009.1 GCA_018266095.1 Deltaproteobacteria bacterium | reverse complement strand
ATGGTCAGACCCGCGCTCGGGCCGTCTTTGGGAATCGCACCCGCTGGAACATGCAGGTGCAGGTCGTGCGTGTCGAAGAAATCGGCGTCGAGGCCCCACTCCTCGGCCCGCGAGCGCACGAACGTCAGCGCCGCCTGCGCGCTCTCCTGCATCACCGAGCCGAGCTGGCCCGTCAGGATGAGCCCGCGCGCCTTGCCCTGCACGCGCATGGCCGCGACCTCGATCTTCAAGACCTCGCCGCCGTAGGCCGTCCACGCGAGGCCCGTCGAGCAGCCGATGAGGTCCTCCTGCGGCTCGTCGTCGGCCACCACGCGCGGCGCGCCCAGCATCGACTGCAGGTCGCGCACGGTGAGCGCCTTGGGCTGCGTCTTTCCTTCCGCCACGCGCAGCGCCACCTTGCGGCACAAGGCCGCGAGCTCGCGCGTCAGATCGCGCAGGCCCGCCTCGCGCGTGTAGCCGCGGACGATCTTCTGCGCCACCGCCTTCGGCAACGACAGCGTATGCAGCCCGTGGTCCGCCAGCGCGCGCGGCCACAGGTGCTTCTCCACGATGTCGATCTTCTCCTCCTCGGCGTAGCCGGGGATCTCGATGACCTCCATGCGGTCCCGCAGCGCGGGCGCGATGGGATCGAGCGTGTTCGCGGTGGCGATGAAGAGCACCTGCGAGAGATCGAAGTCGAGGTTCAGGTAGTGATCGCGGAAGGCGTGGTTGAGCTCGGGATCGAGCACTTCCAGGAGCGCCGCCGCCGGATCGCCGCGCTGATCGCTGCCGAGCTTGTCGATCTCGTCGAGCACGAACACGGGGTTCTGGCTCTGCGCCTGCTTCATCCCCTGCAGGATGCGGCCCGGCATCGAGCCGACATACGTACGCCGGTGCCCGCGGATCTCGGACTCGTCGCGCACGCCACCGAACGCCGCGCGCGTCAGGCTGCGGCCCATCGCCCGCGCCACGCTCCGCGCCAAGCTGGTCTTGCCCACGCCCGGCGGACCCACGAGCAAGAGGATCGGGCTCTTGCCATCGGGCTTGAGCTTGCGCACCGAGAGCGCTTCGAGAATGCGCTCCTTCACCTGCACAAGCCCGTGGTGATCCTCGTCCAAGACGCGCCGCGCCTGCGCGAGGTCCAGCACGTCCACCGTCTTGCGCCCCCACGGCAGCTCGCAGATCCACTCCAGGTGCCCGCGCAGCACCGAGCCCTCGGCCGAATCCAGGCTCATCGATTCGAGCCGGCGCAGCTCCTTCTTCGCTTCTTCAGCGGCCTGCGGCGGGAGGCCCGCGCGATCGATGCGCGCCTGCAGCTCGGCCACCATCTCGGCCTTGCCGTCCTTCTCGCCGAGCTCGTGCTGGATCTGCCTGAGCTGCTCGCGCAGGTAGTAGTCGCGCTGCGTGCGCGAGAGCTCCTCCTTCGCCTGGCTCTGCAGCCGCGCCTGCATGGCCGCGAGCTGCTCTTCCTTGGCGAGCCGGTCGTGGATCGACTTGAGCCGCACCACCGGGTCGAGCACTTCCAAGAGCTGCTGCGCCTCGTAGGGCTTCAACTGCAGATTCGCCGCGCACAGGTCCGCGAGCCGCCCCGGATCGGACACGCCCGAGAGCACGAGCAGGGTCTCCGGCGAGATCACCTTGCCGATGGCGATGAGCTTCTCGAGGTGCTTCTTCACCGAGAGGACGAGCGCCTCGGATTCGAGCCCGCGCTCCTGATCCTGGCCCGGGTCGAACGGCAGCTCGTGGATGCGCGCCACGCGGGCCTTGGTGCACGGCTCCTGCGCGGTGACCTCCTCGAGCGTGCCCTTCATCAGGCCCTGCACGAGCACCTTGATGCGCCCGTCGGGCAGCTTGCGCTGACGCAAGATGGTGCAGATGCAGCCCATCTTGAACACGTCTTCGGGCACGCGGGGCGCGTCGTCCTTCATGTCCTGCTGCGCCACCACGAACACGAGCCGATCGCCCGCGAGCGCCGTCTCTACGGCCGACAGCGAGATCTCGCGCGAGACGAAGAGCGGCACCACCATCGCCGGGAACACGTCCACATCGCGCGCCGGCAAGAGCGGCAGCACGTCAGGGATGTCGATCGGCTCGACGATCTCGGGAGCGAGGGTCACGCCTGACATGCTGAAAAGATACCGCGCGATCGGGTGTCCACCGCAAGGCCTGATGGCTGTAGGCGCGTGTGTGCATCGTCACAGCGCTGCAGCACCTGAACGTGCAGGCAGCGTGCGCTTCACTCCCCCCAGAAGGCGCGCGCGTCCTTGAGGTTGCGCACGATCTTGCACTTGGGGAGCGTCTGCAGGAACACGCGGCCGTAGCCCTTCTGCCAGACGCGCGGGTCGCAGATGGCGACGATGCCGCGATCGCTCGCGGTGCGAATCAGGCGGCCGAAGCCCTGCTTGAGCGAGATGGCGGCGTGCGGGACCTGCCAGCCGTTGAAGGCGTCCTGGCCCTGCGCGCGCAGGCGATCGATGCGCGCGGCCGTGAGCGGGTCGCCCGGAGACGCGAAGGGCAGCTTGTCGATCACCACGAGCGAGAGCGCGTCGCCCGGCACGTCGACGCCTTCCCAGAAGCTCTGGCTCGCGAACAGCACGCTCTCGCGCTCCTTGAACATGCGCAAGAGCTGCGCCTTGGGCCGCTCGCCCTGCAGGAGCACTTGCAGGCCCGAGAGCGCGAGCTCGCCGGCGCACAACGCGTGCGCGGCCCGCATGTTGCGCAAGGAGGTGAAGAGGATGAACGCGCGGCCCTGCGTGAGCTCCAAGAGTGGGCGGATCTCCTCGACCAGCGCCTCGACGAAGCGCGGATCGTTCGGCTCCGGCATCTGCTCGGGCAGATAGATGGCCGCGTTCTTCTCGTAGTCAAAGGGCGAGGCCAGGATCGACAGATCGGTCGGGTAGAGCGGGCCCTCGTGATCGGCGAGTCCGAGCGTGCGCGCGGCGTAGTGGAGCTGGTTTCCGACCGCGAGCGTGGCCGAGGTGTAGACGACCGCGCCCGGGAGCTTGTCGTAGAGCTTGTCTTGCAGCAGCGCAGACACGTCGAGCGGCGCCGAGCGCAGGTGGATGCTGCCGCCGCGCGATTCGGCCCAGCGCACGATGTCGGACTCCTCCGCGGGCTCGTCCGAGAGGCCGCCGGGCGGTCCATCTTCGACCTCGGGCTGCGCCACGGGCGGATCGGCGGCGAAGAGGTTCAAGTCCTCGGCGAGCGTCGCGGCCCTGCGCTCGAGCAATTTCAGCTCATCAGGCGGCTCGCCGACGGAGACCGCCGCGCCGAACCCGCGCAAGAGCTCGACGAGCTTGCGGCGCTCCTCTTCCGCGGGCCACAAGGTCGACGGACCCAAGGCCCACGTGCCCTCCGACTCGCGCGCCTCGCTCTTGAACGCGCCGCGCTTCCCGCGTCGATCACCGAAGCCTCCGCGCGTGCGCTCCGGGAGCTGCCGTTGGAACTTCTGCTCCTCCTCCGGACGGCACTCGACCACCGCCTCGAAGTAGTCCTTGCCCTCGGTCTGCAGCCGCTCGGCGAACCCGCGCGCGTGCACGAGCGACGGATGCTGCTGCAGCGTGCGCAGCGCGTCGCGGCCCAGCTCCTGCGCGCGGAAGCTCGACACCTGCCAGCCGAAGTGCTGCGTCGCCACCTCTTCGACCGCGTGCGCCTCGTCGAAGATCACGGCCTCGTAGTTCGGCAGCACCGCCGCGCCGCCATCGCCCGCCGACGAGCTCTTGAGCGCCAGGTCCGCGAAGAACAAGTGGTGGTTCACGATCACCATCGTCGCGTTGGCCGCGGTGTTGCGCGCCTTGTAGACGAAGCAGCGATCGTAGTGCGCGCACTTGGGCCCCGTGCACGTGTCGGGCGTCGAGGTGATCTCGCGCAGGATCTGCGCGCCCTCGGGCACGTCGGCCAATTCGGCGCGGTCGCCGGTCTTGGTGCGCTCGGCCCACTCGTTGATCACCGGCACGTGCTTGAACTCGTCGAGCACCGGCAAGAGCGGCGCCGCGTCGAACTGCTCCTTGCGCAAAAGGCACAGATAGTTCTGCCGCCCCTTGAGGAACGCCACGTTCGTGGTCAGGCCGAGCTGCTTGAGCAACGGCACGTCCTTGTCGCGCAGTTGCTCCTGCAGGTTCTTGGTGGCCGTGGAGATCACCACCTTGAGCCCGCTCTGCGCCGCGGGCACGAGGTACGCGAGCGTCTTGCCCGTGCCTGTGCCGGCCTCGACCAGGAGCGCGCGGTTCTTGGCGAGCGCGTCCTCGACCAGCGCGGCCATCTCCACCTGCGGCGCGCGCGGCTCGTAGCCCGGCAGGTGCTGTGCGAGCGCACCCGTGGGGCCGAGGATGGACAACAGCTTGTCGGACGGCGCCGGCATCGCGAACGCTTGTAGCAAAGAAGGCCCGGGCGAGCGGGGCCGAATGCGCCTCGCCCGTCACTTCGAGAACAGGCTCTTCACCGTGTCCTTGAGCCAGGCGAGGCCGTACTTCGGCTCGCCCGAGAGCTCGCGGATGATGGCGCGGTGCCGGGCGGCCTCGCGCGTGCGGCCGAGCTTGTCGAGCGCGCGGGCCATGTTCTGGTGCAAGGGCAGGCTGCGCTCGCCCACGTCGCCTTGGCGTTCGATGGCGGACCACGACGCGAGCGCCTCCTCGAGCCGCCCCTGTTCGGCCAGGCACACACCGCGGCCGAAGAGCGCGTCGGCCTCGTTGGACTTCTCGGCGAGCGCCTTGTCGAACCACATCAGCGCCTCGAGGGTCTGGCCCTTGCGCAAGAGCGCCGCGCCCATGCGCTCGAAGGCAGGCCACCAGTCGTCCTTGAGCGCGAGCAGGGCCTTGAGGTGATCGATCGAGGAGTCGATCGCGCCCTCGACCAGATCGATCTCGGCGAGCACCGCGTGCGCCTTGTACGCGCTCGGGTCCTGCACCAGCAGCTTCTCGCAGCTCTGCCGCGCCACCTCGCGCGGACCCTGGCCGCCGAGCGCGAAGTCGAGCGCCATCGTCAAGAGCCGCTCCTGCGCGTCCTCGAAGCTCGGGTCGCGCCGGGCCGCCTCCAGATAGCCCTCGAAGCTGCGCGCGGGCTCGCTCACGTGCACGCCCGCCTCGATGGCCGCCGACATGTCGCGCCCGCGCAGATACGCCACGAAGGCCTCGACGTCGTCCGTGGGCCACTTGGGCTTGGGGAGCTTCTCGCCCAAGGCGTGCGCCACCGCGCTCGCCGCCTCATCGAGCGCCGAGAACAGCTCGCTGCGCGGACGCAGCACCACGTGATCGAGCGTGACGGTCTTCTTGGGCTGGTCGACGAGGAGGAGCCGCATGCGCACGCGATCGGTCAACTCGGCGCCGCCGTGCAGGAGGATCTCCGTGCCCTCGGGGAGCTGCACCGTGAGCGCCTCGTCGAGCGTCCACGGCTGCGTCGCCACCACCCAGCCGTGCTCCTCGGGCTTGTCGGACGGCCTCTCCGGCGAGCCGTGCGCGGTGAGCGTCGCCGCCTGCGCGGTCAGATTTCCTTCGGAGAGCCGCTCGGCCAACGCGCGGGCCAAAGAGCGCGCGAACACACCCTGCGCCGCGTCGCGCATGTTCCCGGCGCCGTCGATGGGCACCGTGAAGGGGAAGACCATGACCTGGCGGTTCGCGGCCACGCTCGAAGTCTAACGGGTGCTTCGGCGTGCGCGCGAGCCCACCTTTCCCGACCTCGCACACGCGCTGCGTCAAGCCGGGCGCGACCGATCAAGGACCGTCGTACGTGAGTGCCACGGCGACGATTCACCGCAGTGGCGCCGAAGCGCCGAACAGAGCTTCATGCCCCACAAGAATCATTCGGCGCTTCTGTGTCTCTGCGGTGAATGATCGGGCGAGCGATCCAGCTCGACCGGAACCAAGCTACGGTTTGGACGGCGTCGCAGCCGTCGGCGCGGGTGCAGCAGGCTGCGGAACGGCCGGCGGCACGGGCGGCGCGCCCTCGGGGTCGAACTCCTGGATGCTCCCGCGGGTGACCCACAGCCAGAACAAGGGCTTCATCACCTCGCGGTCGGGGCCGAACTTCGTGTCGCCCGTCGCGCCCGGGAAGGCCTTGTCCATCTGCGCCAGCATGTCCCGCAGCGCATCGCGCGTCTGCGGCTTCTTGCGCTCGATGAGGTCCTTCAAGAGGCCCGCGGCGTCGTGCGCGTGCGCGTCCAGATAGCCCGGCGCGCGCTTGTAGGCCTGGTCGAACTCGTCCACGAACTGGTGCGTCGCCGGCCGCTGGCTCTGCGGGAAGAAGCCGTCCACGAACACCGCGCACTGCACGTAGCGCCCCGCCGACGACTTCTCGTCCACGAGGTCCGGCGAGTCCCACAGGTTCGTCCCGATGAGCTGCACCGTGCGCAGGTCGTCCTTCTTCATCGTCTTCTTCTGGACCGCCAGTTCGCGCTCGTCGCAGCCCGCGGTGACGATGTCCTCCGCCGCCACCGAGGGCGCGATGAGGCGCACCATCTTGGCCGAGTCGGGCACGAAGAGCGCGTCGAACTCGATGAGCGGCGCCGCCGAGTTCTTGAGCGTCTGCAGCGCCTTGCGGCGGCGGTACGGGTCGGTGATCTCGGCGAGGATCTTCTTCTCCTCCTCGAGGTACTCGGCGCGCTCGGCGAGGTTCGCGCGGCCCACCATGCGCGACACGAAGGGCTTGAAGGTCGTGGTCTGCCGCGGGTACCGCTCGAACGCGCGCACCTCGGCCCCGCCCGCGTCCAAGGCGTCCCAGAAGAAGCGCGTCATCTCATCGCCGTACGGGCTGTCCGGCTGCAGGATGCCGAACGAGTGCGCGTTGAGCTTCTTCTGCGCGTAGTCGGCCACCGCCTTGGCGACGATGGAGTTCGTCATCATGTCGCGGAAGATGTACGGCCCCATGGCCGGGATGCCCTCGGCGCGCGAGAGCGAGATCATGGGCACGCCGAGCTGCTGCGCCCGCACCGCCGCGGCCGGGCCCTCGACGAGGCCGATGGGGCCGAGGATGGCGATGACGCCGGCCTTGGCGAGGTCCTCGACGGCCTTCATGGCGCCCTCGGGATCGTTCTTGGAGTCCTTCACCATCACCTGCACGGTGCCCTTGCCGCCGAGGTCCAGGCGCAGCGCGATCGCGTCCAGCACCGAGTCCGCGTAGGGCTTCAAGTCGCCCGTGAGGGGCAGCACCACGCCCACCAGGACGGGGTTCACGCCCTGCGTCGACTGCAGCTTCTGCAAGAGCTCGCGCGCCTGGTCGGAGTCCGCGCCCGTCGGCTGCGCGTTGATGAGCTGCGCCAGCAGATCCTGCGCGTGCAGCCGATCGCCCGTGTGCGCCTGGATGCGCGCGAGCCGCAGGGCCGCGGGGCCGTACGCGGGGCTCTTCGTGTCCAGCTCGGCCACGAGCTTGGCGAGCTCGCTTCCGGGCGCGTTCGCGAGCGTCGACTCGTAGGTCTTCTTCGCCGCGTCACGCTCGGGGCCGGCCTGCGTCGCCTCCAGGGCCTTCGCGCCCCAGCGCGCGCTCTCGCCGTGCTCACCCGACTGCGCGAACGCCTCGGCCAGCGCGGGCGCGGCCTGCTGCTTCTCCTGCTCGCTCATCGACTCGACCGTCGACTTGAGCGCCTGCGCTTGCGCGGGCTGGCCCGACTTGGCCTGCAGGACCGAGAGCTCGAGCGCGGCGCTCTTCTTGAAGTGGCTCTCCGGGTGCTTCTCGACGATGTCCGTGAACGCCGCGCGCGCGTCGTCGGTCTTGTTCGCCTTGGCCAGCGCCTCCCCGCGCCGCAGCCGCGCCTCGTCGGCGAGCTCGCTGTCTGCGAAGGTCTCGAGGAACTTCGTGTACAGGTTCGCCGACTCGTCGTAGCGGCCCGCCGCGTATGCGTCCCGCGCCTGCGCGAACGACTCTGCCGCGGCCTGGTCGTACGGGAGCTGCCGGCCATCGATCACGATGGTGCGCCCGCCGCCGCAGGCCGAGAGCGGGACCACCGACAAGAGCGACAACATGAGCAAGCGGGCGAGAATCATGAGCGAACTTCTCCCACGGGGGTTTCCGAGCGGCAAGGCAACAGCGCCTTACGGCAGCTCCTGGACCGTCGCACCTTTCGGCACCTCGAACACGAAGCGCTTCGCGTCCGGCTTCACGTTCGTCTTCTGGTCGGCGAACACGATGCGGTTCACGTTGCCCTGCGCGTCGGTGAGCACGCTCGCCAGCACCTCGCCCTTCTCGGACACCGCAAAGATCACCTGGTTCACCGAGCCGCCCTGCTTCTTGGGCACGAGCAGCACGGCCTTGGCCTTGGGCACGCTCGTCAGGCCCGCGGGAAGGTCCGTGGTGGCCGCGTCGAACTCGGAGAGCAAATCGCCCTTGCCCCAGAGGAAGCTGAAGGCCGCGGACGCTTCATTGCCCTTGAGGCCGCGCTTCACCGACACCGCGTTGT
>JAFEBC010000099.1 GCA_018266095.1 Deltaproteobacteria bacterium | reverse complement strand
GAGGGACATGTGTGGACCTTTGCGTGAGGCGTGGAGCGGAGGCGAGGAGCGGAGGCGTTGGCGTTGAGCGTTGGCGTTGAGCGTTGGCGTTGAGCGTTGAGCGTTGGCGTTGAGCGTTGAGCGTTGGCGTTGGCGTTGGCGTTGGCGTTGGCGTTGAGCGTTGGCGTTGGCGTTGGCGTTGCGCGTTGGCGTGTTCGCGCCATTGTCGCCGTCACGGCAAATTCGCGCCGTCCGTCCGCATCGCGTCCGTCACCGCCAGCACATCGCGCACGCTCGTCACATCATGCACCCGCACGATCGCCGCGCCGCGCTCCGCCGTCAGCGCCACCGCCGCCAGCGTCCCGTGCTGCCGCTCCGCCGGAGGCCGCCCCGTGGCCCGCCCGAGGAAGCTCTTTCTCGACGCGCCCGCCAGCAGCGGCCGGCCGAGCTGCAAGAGCTCCCGCTGGTGCCGCATCAGCGTGTAGTTGTGCGTCGCTTCCTTGGCGAACCCGTAGCCGGGATCCACGCACACCCGCGACTCGGCCACGCCCGCCTCGCGCGCCCGCGCCAGCGCCTGGTCCAGCTCGGCGATCACCTCGCCCACCACATCCGTGTAGCTCGCGCGCTCCTGCATGTCCTGCGGCGTGCCCCGCATGTGCATGATCACCAGCGCCGCGCCCCGCTCGGCCACCAGCGCGGCCATCAGCGGATCGCGCGACAGCCCGGACACGTCGTTCACGATCTCCGCGCCCGCGTCCAGCGCCGCCGCCGCCACCTTCGCCTTCGAGGTGTCGATCGACACCGGCACGCCCGACTGCCGCGCCAGCGCCCGCACCACCGGCTCGACGCGGCGGATCTCCTCCTCGACGCTCACCGGCGCGGCCCCGAACGGATTGGTCGCCTCACCGCCGACATCGAGGATGTCCGCGCCCTCACCCGCGAGCTGCAGCCCGTGCTCGATGGCCGCCTTGGCCTCAACGAAGTGCCCGCCATCCGAGAACGAATCCGGCGTCACGTTCACCACGCCCATGATCAGCGTGCGCCCGGTCGGCAAGGCCCGCCGCTGCAACACCCAGCCCGGCGCCGAGCCATCGCCCATGCGCGCCGCCGACGGCCCGAGCCCCGGCGACCCCGCGATCGACTCGAGCGACGCCGCCCGCAGCATCAGCTCCACCGCGAGCGCCCGCCCCGCCGTCTTCTCCAGCCCATCCGCGAGCGACCGCCCCGCGCCCCAGAGCTGCGACAGCGAGCCCAGCGCGAGCGCCATCCGCGTGCCCTGCAGCACCGCCAGCCCCGACGCACGCAGCCCCTCGACGAACGAGTGTGGATCGAGCGGCACCATCGCCGCCCACCCGCGCAGGTTCGGCTCCGGCGCAGCCCGTCCCGCCAGCGTCCCCGCCAGGCGCGAATCGAATTCAGTCTGGAGTTCGAGCAGTCTGACTTTCACGCACCGAAACCGATAGCACGTGATCGGGGAGCGAATGAACCCCACTGCGTCCCACATCGACCGGCGTCACTCCAAACTGCCGACGCCTGACCATTTCATGCAGCTCTGGTCGATTCGGTTTCCATCTGGGAAACCTACACCAGGGGCGAACTGCCGCTCCCCCTGGCCCCCCAGCAAGCTCCCGGATTCGCGCTACGCCTTGCCCGGCTCCGGCTTGGGCATCGGCGACGCCAGCCCGCCGAGCGCGTCCAGGATCTTCGACCCCTGCGGCCGCTTCTCCTCCGGCTTCTTCGGCTCCGGCGGCTTGGGGTGCGCGTACTTGGCCTTGGTCAGCGTGCCGCCCTTCATCAGCAGCTCCACCTCGTCCGCGTCGAGCGTCTCCCACTCGAGCAGCGCCAGCGCGATGCGCTCCAGGGCGTCCTTGTGCTCCATCAGGACCTTCTTGGCCCGCTCGTATTGCTCGGTGACGATGCGACGCACCTCATTGTCGATGTCGATCGCCGTGGCCTCCGAGTAGTTCCGCGCCCGCTGCATGAACTCGCGGCCCAGGAACACCTCGCCCTGCTCCTCGCCGAAGGCCAGCGGCCCGAGCTTCTCGCTCATGCCCCACTCGCACACCATCGCGCGCGCGAGCGACGTGGCGTTCGAGATGTCGCTCTTGGCACCCGACGACAGCACGCCGAACTTGATCTCCTCGGCGAGCCGCCCGCCCATGGCCATCGCGATGCGGTCGAGCAGCGCCGGCTTGTACCAGCTCAGCCGGTCTTCCTTGGGCAGGAACTGCGTCACGCCCAGCGCCGGCCCGCGCGGGATGATGGTGACCTTGTGCACCGGATCGGAGTGCTCGAGCAGCTTGCCGACGACGGTGTGACCCGCCTCGTGCCAGGCCGTGTTCTCCTTCTCCTTGTCGGAGATGATCATCGAGCGCCGCTCCGCGCCCATCAGGACCTTGTCCTTGGCGAACTCGAAGTCGGTGTTGTCGAGCCGCTCCTTGCCCCGCCGCGCGGCCTGCAGCGCCGCCTCGTTGACGAGGTTCTCGAGATCCGCTCCCGAGAACCCAGGCGTGCCGCGCGCGATGGCGTCCAGGTCCACGTCCGTCGAGAGCGGGGTCTTCTTGGTGTGCACGCGCAGGATGCCCTCGCGGCCCTTCACGTCAGGGCGGGGCACCACGATGCGCCGGTCGAAGCGGCCCGGACGCAGGAGCGCCGGATCGAGCACGTCGGGACGGTTCGTCGCCGCGATGAGGATGACGCCCTCGTTCGACTCGAAGCCGTCCATCTCCACGAGGAGCTGGTTCAGCGTCTGCTCGCGCTCGTCGTGCCCGCCGCCGAGGCCCGCGCCGCGGTGCCGGCCGACAGCGTCGATCTCGTCGATGAAGATGATGCACGGCGCGTGCTTCTTGCCCTGCTCGAACAGGTCGCGCACGCGGCTCGCGCCGACGCCCACGAACATTTCGACGAAGTCCGACCCGGAGATCGAGAAGAACGGAACGCCCGCCTCGCCCGCGATCGCGCGCGCCAGCAGCGTCTTGCCCGTGCCCGGCGACCCCATCATCAGCACGCCCTTGGGGATGCGCCCGCCGAGCTTGGTGAACTTCTTGGGGTCCTTGAGGAACTGGATGATCTCCTCGAGCTCGTCCTTGGCCTCGTCGATGCCCGCGACGTCCGCGAAGGTGACCTTGTTGTGGTTCTCCGTGAGCAGCTTCGCCTTGCTCTTGCCGAAGCTCATCGCCTTGCCGCCGCCCGCCTGGAGCTGCCGCATGAGGAAGATGAACAGCACGAGCACGAGGCCGAACGGCAGCGCCTGCAGGAGGATCTGGGCCATGAACGAGCCGCCCTCCTCCTTGTCGAACCGCAGGTCCACGCCCTTCGCCCGCATCTTGTCGAGCAGGCCCTGATCGATCGGGCTCACCGTGCGGAACTTGGCGTGGTTGCGCTCCTCGCCCTCGAGGATGTCGCCGTGCTTGACGACCTTCGAGACGTCGCCGCGCTCCACCTTGGCGAAGAACTCAGACGCGCTGATCTCCGTCGGGTCGTTCTTCTTGTTGGACGCGACGACGTTGTAGACGACGAAGAACATCAAGATCAGCAGCGCCCACAGGAAGAAGGTCTTGTAGCTCTGTCGCACCTGCGTTGCTCCTCGCGGAAGTCCACCACGAATGGTAGCACGTTGACTATTCGTCCGCCCGCGTGTTTTCGGGCCTTTGACCACCACAACCTGCGACGCCTCGCGACAACGTCAACCCCACCCCACCAGAAGTTGCACGCGCCGCCCGCCCCGGCCGCAGCCCCTCGGCATAGAAGATGCCGCCCGACGAATCTTGGAGCACGGCCAAAGAACCGCGGGATTCCCGGGCGATCTTGGCGTCGATCCAGAGGTCGGACAGCTTCTTCTCGCGCCCTCCTGCGGGCCGGAACCGGTCGCCCGGACGCCGGTTGCGCAGGGTCCACGGCAGCGGCGCCTGCGCAGGGTCGACGTTGAGCGAGATCACCAAATTCCCTCGAATTACAGGCACATCCACGGACAGCTCGGCGTCCCCCAGCGTGTAACGGCCCGGCCCCGGGACCGCAATCGCGACCTCGGGCTCGTCGGTGTCGACGCGCGGACCCGCCCGGAATTCCAGCCGGCCTGCGCGCGCCAACGCGTGTCCCGAAGGCACGTCACAGGAGCCTTGGCCGGCCAGGACCAGCGCGCAGACGGTATCGACATGAACCTGCTCTGGCTTGAGCCCGGAGGCCGTGGCCGAGAGCACGATCACGCGCCGCAACAGTGCAACCGGCAGGCGCGAGAGCGCGTCGATCGACAGGCCGGCGAGCCCCGAGGTGTCATCTGTCTGCGCCTGGGCGAGCGCGCTCCGGGCCAGCGCGTGCAGGAGCTCATCCTCCTCGAACGCGATGCGGGCAGACCGGCCCAGCGCCTCCTCGAGCCGCGGCCCCAAGAGCTCATTCAGGACGCCGAACGCCTGCCTCACCCGCGCGCGCGGCCGCGCCGGATCGATGTTGTGCGGATCCTGCACGAAGGCCAGCTTCTCCTGCGCGCAGTGCGCCTCGGTGTCCGACCGCGACACCTGAAGGAGCGGCCGCACCAGCGTCACGCCCTCGAGCCGACGCGTTTCGCGCACGCCCACGAGCGCACCCAGCCCGCCCCCGCGCGCGAGCCGCAGGAGCACCGTCTCTGCCTGATCGCGCTGCGTGTGCGCCGTGGCCAGATGGGACGCGCGGTGCTCCGTCGCCTGCTCGAGCAAGGCCCGGTAGCGCAGCCTGCGCGCGGCCGCCTCCAGGCCCTCCTCTTCGATGGCGCGCTCGATCTCGCCGCGGTCGAGGCGGGTCACGAAGACACGCACACGGAGCGCGTCGCCGAGCGCCTGCACCAGTCCGGCCTCGCGCACTGACTCGGGCCGCAACCCGTGATCGACGTGCCCGAGCGCGACCTCCCAGTGCCCCGCGCGCACAGCCGCATGCGCGAGCGCCACAGAATCGGCGCCGCCCGAACAGGCGATGAGGAGCCGGCTCCCCGGCGGAATCAGCCGGGTGGCAGGCCCGCGCAGGGCCGAAAGCACGCGCGTCTGGGACGTGTCGTCCATCACGAAAAGACTCTAACAGGTGGGTCTGACATGCGAATGCGCCCGAGAGGCAGATCGCCCCGCTTCGAGGAAAACTGCGCCACCTGTGACGCCGGTGACATCCCCCAGTGCGCCGCTCTGGCACCATTCCAGGGCGCGGCATCCTCCGGATGACGTTTGTGTCGCGCAACGCACTGCGCTATCCCACCGCTCGTTTTCGCGTTCCCGAGTGATTTCAGGTCTGTGGGCCTCAAAGGATCGAGGGCATCGCAGATGGCACGAAGCTCGCAGCACTTGCTGGCGTGAGGTTCCCGATGGCGATCTGCGGAGTCATCACCACGCGCGACGTCTTCCGCCACACGGCGACGATCGTCCGCGAGTTCGGCCCGAGCGCGTACCTGCGCTGCTGCTGGGCGGTGATCACGCGGCGCCAGACGACCTTCCTCGCCTGCGTCTGCCGCCCTGAGGCGTAGACCCCGCTTCAAGCTGAGTTCGCGCGGCCCCCGTCAAGAAACCGGGGCTGGCCAGGCGTGAACCTGACCAACCCCGTACGGAGTCGAAGAGGGGGAGGGGGATCCTCTCGCGGCTCCGCCCATGGACTCTAACGCCGGATCCAGCGCGGCGCAGCGTTTCGATTCGTGCGAAGCCCCGGACATCTGTCGCAATTCGTTCGTGAGATTGCTTGACCTCGCGTGCTCCCCGGGCCTACATGGGTGGACATCAAGGCGCGACGTCCTACCTGCGCCCGCACCTGGATTGGGAGGTCTATGGCCGGCACCGACAAGCGAAAGCAGAGTCTCTACTTCCCCGAGGACATGTTGCGCGAGATTCAGGAGGAGGCGAACCGTCAGGATCGCTCGCTCTCGTGGATCGTGCAGCAGGCGTGGAAGATCGCGCGGAACGAGATCATGCGTTTCCCCTCGGTCAATGACGTCATCGGCGGCGAGGCTGGGCGCTCCGGAGAGGAGTAACCGATGTCGGCCAACGACGCGCGCAAGCAGAGTCTGTACTTCCCCGACGAGATGCTGGCGGAGATCCAGCAGCAGGCGCAGCGGCTCGACCGCTCGCTGTCGTGGGTGGTGCAGCAGGCGTGGAAGATCTCGAAGGGCGAGCTGCACAAGATTCCGTCGCCCAATGACATGTTGGATGATGATCCGGCGGCGCAGCGCCGGTAGTTGCGGGGCGGGAAGGAGTCGGGAGCTCTGATTCGGGCGCGGAGGCGCTGCGGGTCGGGGCTTTCGGCGTTTCTGGGGGAGTGGGTTGAGCGTTGGCGTTGAGCGTTGGCGTTGAGCGTTGGCGTTGAGCGTTGGCGTTGAGCGTTGGCGTTGAGCGTT
>JAFEBC010000999.1 GCA_018266095.1 Deltaproteobacteria bacterium | reverse complement strand
TCCCAAGTCGAGGAGCGGCGCGGGGAGGAGGCGCGGGTCGCCTCGGTGGTCAAGGGCCTCAAGAAGCGCGACATCCCCACCCTCGACGACGAGTTCGCCAAGGACGTGAGCGGCAAGGCGCAGACGATGGCCGAGCTGAAGGACCAGCTCAAGGCCGACATGGCCGCGCACAAGAAGGAGCGCGCCGAGGGCGACCAGCGCGAGAAGTTGCTGGAGAACCTGGTCGAGAAGAACCCGGTCGAGGCGCCGCCCGCGCTCGTCGAACACAACGTGGACGCGATGCTGCGCGGCATGCTCCAGGGCTTCCAGCGCTCGGGCCTCGACATCAGCCAGCTCGGCGTCAACGTGGAGCGCCTGCGCGACGACCTGCGCGTGCGCGCGACGCTCGAGGTGAAGTCGTTCCTGATCCTGGACACCATCGCCGAGAAGGAAGGCGTGAAGGTCACTGAGCAGGAGCTCGACGAGCGCATCGCCAAGATGGCCGGCGAGACGGGGCAGGACGCGGGCAAGCTGAAGGCGACGTACCGCCGGAGCGGCCAGCTCGAGTCCATCGAGAACCGGCTGCGCCAGGACAAGGCGTACGCGCTGGTGCTGGAGAAGGCGAACCTGGCGTAGCGGCACCCTGGATCTCCCCCGTGGCGGACGCTACACTTCCGCCATGAGCCGCGTGCTGCCGCGCAAGCCTGAGCCGTTCACCTACCGGGAGTATTGCCTCCTCCCGGAGGACGGGCGCCGTCACGAGCTCATCGAGGGGGAGTTCTACGTGACGCCATCTCCGGGCTCGAACCACCAGACGGTGTCGCGCCGACTCCAACAGATCCTGATGGAGCAGTTGGAAGACCGCGATCTCGCGCAAGTCTTCAACGCGCCGATGGACCTGCTGCTGGACGACACGACGTGCGTGCAGCCGGACCTGTTCATCGTGCGCGCGAGCAAGGCGCACCAGATCCAGCCGCACGCCGTCGTGGGTGTGCCTGATCTCGTCGTCGAGATCCTCTCGCCCAGCCATCCGGGGAACGATCGCTTCCTCAAGCGCGGCGTGTACGCCCGCTTCCGCATCCCCGAGTACTGGATCGTCGACCCCGTGAACGGCTTCATCACCGTCCTGCGCTCGAGCGAGCCTGGAAAGTACGACCTCGAAGCCCGCTTCGACCGCGCGTCCGTCCTGACCAGCGAAGAGTTCCCCGAGCTGGCCGTGCCCCTGCCGCGCGTATTCCGGTAGACGAGCAGGACTCACCAGTCGTGAGCGCTGAGGGCGTTTCCACGCGTCCCTTGGGCGCCCTTTCGCTTTTCCCAATGCCCCAGTCCGGCACTCGGAATGGAGGGCGACAGGGGAACCAAGTCTGCGCCGCCACACGTGG
>JAFEBC010000998.1 GCA_018266095.1 Deltaproteobacteria bacterium | reverse complement strand
GCGCGCCCTCCTGGTTGATGAGCGGCCTGGGGCGCTATCTGGAGACGCTCGACCTCGACGAGAACCGGCACGTGGCCGTGATCGGGAGCGCCTCGCGCGAGATGCTGAAGGGCGCGGGGAATCCGCGGCCGGGGCTCATCATCAACGGCTGGTCGACCTCGCCGGTGGCGTTCTACACGCGCAACTGGGAGCGCGTTCACTTCCTCATGACCGAGCACGGCGTCGAGCTCAACGAGTGGTTCAACCGGCTGCACCGCGGCGAGAATCCGGACGCGTCGTTCCAGGCGGTGTTCCACACCACGCTCGCCGCGCTCGACCTCCCCGTGCGCGAGTACTCGCGGACCATCCTCCACTCGGGGCAGGTGCGCGTGGCGACGATCGCGGCGCCGCCGTGGAAGGGCCTGACGACCGTCGAGCCGATGGCGCCCGCGGAGGTCCACGCGCTGTTCGCGCGGCTGCACAAGTATGGGCCGTTCGATTCGCAGTCCGAGCGCGACCGTGCGCTGCCGGAGATCGAGGCGGCCCTGCGGCTGGACCCGATGGAGCTGTCGGCGCTGCTCATGGGGCCGCTGGAGGCCCTGCCGGTGAGCGATCGCCTCGCGCGTCTGCGAGAGCTGGCCAAGGTGCACCCCGAGGACTATCGCGTGCCCTTGATGGAGGCGACCTGGAGCGCAGCGGACGCGCCGGACCGCGAGTCGAACCTGCGCAAAGCGATGGCGCTCGACCCGGACGCGCGCGGGCCGATCCTGCTGCTCGCGGAGCTCCTCGCCGGGCCCGCACCACAAGAGGCGGCGGCCCTCGCGGACCGGCTCGCGCTGCGCGGAGGTGTGCCCCCGGGCCTTCGGCTCGCGCTGCTGGTGTCGCTCACTGCGGCCAAGAGCTGCGCGTTGGCGGGCGTGCAGCGGGAGGCGCTGACGGATTGGTACCGCGACGCGGACGGCGCCGCGGTGTTTCCGCCCGAGGTCGCGGGGAAGCTGGAGCAGCTCACGGCCTGCGCGGACCAGGCCAACGCCCCGGCTGGCCACGCACCGTAAGTCGTCCGATTCAATGACCAACAAGTCATGATTCAAGGACGGGCAAGATGCGGCCCCCTGCCCTCGCGCTGATCGCCCTCGCTTGCCTGACCGCCTCCTGTGGCGGCCGCGCGGGCTTCAACGACGGCTCCGACGCGGGTGTCTGGGACGGCACCGACTCCGGCTCCGGCAGCGACTCCGGGATCCTCCCCGACGGCGGCCACCTCGACGCTGGCGCCTCCGACGCAGGCCTCGACGGCGGTTCGACCGGCGCCGACGCGGGCGCCACCGACGCGGGCCAGATCACGTCGTGCGCGGGCGTCTGCTTCGCCTGGAAGCCGCCCGTGATCGTCGCGCCGGTCGATCCGACCCCCGTCTACGAATTCACGTACGACCACTGCGACCAGCTCGGCCTGCAGCCCGACGTGTGCCCCAGCAACTTCTCCTGTGGGGGGCTCCAAGACCGAAGGCTCGTGTCGTTCACGTACCACCTGCACCCGTGCGTCGCTCCGTCGAGCGGATCTCAACATGTTGATCTGTCGCTCCCCGCACCTCCGCCGGGCGGCCTGCCGGTCGATCTGACGCTGTCGCTCAACGGCGGCACCTGGCCATCCCCGAGCGCGGCGGACGCGGGCGTGGGGCAGCTCTACTTCTCCAATGTCGACGGCGGCGGCGGGCTCGTGATGGCCGACCTTCCGCGCGGCGCGCCAGGCACGGTGCACGTGTCGCTCCCAGCAGGAACCTATGGCGTGACCTCGGCGATGTACTCGGCCGACCCGCTCGCGTACCCGCCGAACGCAGACCAAGGAACGCTGGTGGTCGCCGACGCGGGCACGGCGCCAGTGCCGTACACGAGCGTGAACGCGCACGTGAGCTTCGCGCTCGACGGGACCAAGATCGGCGCGCTGGGCGCCAGCGAGTCGTTGATCGCGACGTTCACGGGCCAGCACGGGAGCACGGTGCGGCTCTACTACTTCTCGGGCCAGACGCCCGACGCGCACGTGAACTTCGAGCCGGACACGTACACGCTGGTGGTGCAGACGGCGAGCTACGAGACGGGCGTGAAGCATGTGCTCAGCGGCAAGCTGCAGGGGACAACGAGCTTCGTGCCGAGCGCAGGGATGAGCGCGCAGTTCAACCTGCCCACGGTGGCCATCTCGGG
>JAFEBC010000997.1 GCA_018266095.1 Deltaproteobacteria bacterium | reverse complement strand
CGCAGGCGTCGTCGCGAGCAGCGCGCGCTTCCGCGGCCCCGCGTTCCCAGCGCCGACCGACCCGCACCCCGACGACTTCCCCAACTCCGCCGTGTTCACCGTCACCGGCACGGGCGCGTTCTACGCCTCCGCGCTCGCGGACGGCGAGGTCGGCATCAGCGGCCTCGCGCGGAGCGGCGACGCGTACGCTCTCTTCCCCGGACACGACGTCGGCGGCGTGCCCTGCGCCGAGGTGATGGTGGCCTCGCACCTCGACGACGGAGGCACGAGCTACACGCTCGACACCGGCCTCTGCGGCGACACCACCACGGCCTTCGCCACGCGCTCGGTCGATCCCATCGGCATGGCCATGGGCCTCGCGCAGCACGGCACCAGCACCGAGTACGTCGTCCTCATCGGCGATCAGGCCGCGAGCTGCAGCGCCGACGGCTTCCCCGCCTGCGCGCCCGCCAAGACCTGGTCGACCTGGGACTTCAACCGCGACCTGCACGCGCTCACCGCCAGCGACGGCGGCACCGTCTGGGCGCTCGCCGGCATGGGCAACGACGGCCGCGTGGATCTCTTCGACAGCGGCCTCGACAACATCATCCCCGACGGCGGCTTCGCCTTCGCCACCAGCGGCCCCTCGATCGTCCGCAGCCCCACCGAGCTCGTCTGCGTGCGCCTCACGCCGGGCGCGTTCATCCAGATCCAGGGCATCGACTTCGACGGAGACTTCACCAGCACCTTCGCGCTCCTCGACATCGGCGACGCCGATCCCGACTACTTCAAGCTCACCGCCACCCTGATCGGCCCCGACCTCGTGCGCGCCGCGTGGGTCGGCAGCGACGGCCTCGGCCACTACAGCGACATCGACCTCCACGACTCCGGCAACCAGGCGTGGACGCCCGTGAAGACCGTCTGCGGCGGCGCCGTCGATTTCATCGCGCCGATGAATGCGGGCCGCATGCTCACCATCCAAGCGGGTGCCGCGCGTCTGCGCAAGATCCCCTGAGTGATATGTTGACCCCCATGAGCCAGTTTGCGAAGGCCGTTCTCTCGGCGACCCTGTTGTCGTCGCTCCCGTTTGCCCTCCACGCCGCGCAAGCGCCCGCGCCGCCGCCCGCCGCGCAGTCGGTCGATCGCGCCATCTCCAAGGTGTACCCGGCGCTGGTGCAGATCCGCGTGCTCACCGTCGATCACGGCAGCGGCCGCGCGCGCAAGTTCGAGGCCTCGGGCAGCGGCGTCATCATCTCGCCCGAGGGTTACGTGGTCACCAATCACCACGTCGCCGGCCGCGCGGTGTCGATGCGCGTCACGCTCTCGACCAAGGAAGAGCTCGAGGCCACGCTGGTCGGCACCGATCCGCTCAGCGACATCGCCGTGCTCAAGCTCGATCTCTCCTCGCGCCGCGCCGGCGCGCCTCCGCTCCCGAGCGCCGCCTGGGGCAACTCCAGCGCGCTCAAGATCGGCGACACCGTGCTGGCGATGGGCTGCCCGCTCGCGCTCTCGCAGTCGGTCACGGAGGGCATCGTCGCCAACAAGGACATGATGTTGCCGCGCATGTTCTCGGGCCGCTTCATGCTCGACGGCGAGGACGTGGGCTCCTTGGTGAAGTGGATCGGTCACGACGCCGCCATCCAGCCGGGCAACTCGGGCGGCCCGCTCGTGGACACGGCGGGCGACGTGGTGGGCATCAACGAGATCGGCCTCGGCAGCATGAGCGGCGCGATCCCCAGCGATCTCGCGAAGGCCGTGGCCGCGGAGCTGATCGCCAAGGGCAAGGTGAAGCGCGCGTGGATCGGGGCGGACTTCCAGCCGCTGCTCAAGGAGGCAGCGCAGTCGCCGGACGCGAAGGGCATCCTGGTCGCCGGCGTGATCGCGGGCTCGCCCGCGGAGGAGGCGGGCCTGCGCGCGGGTGACATCGTGCTCGCGCTCGACGGCGCGCCGGTGGCTGCGCGCTTCCGCGAGGAGCTGCCCGCGTTCAACCTCTTGCTG
>JAFEBC010000996.1 GCA_018266095.1 Deltaproteobacteria bacterium | reverse complement strand
GCCTCGGCCCACAGCGCCGCGACGCGCGTGCCCAGCTCGACGCCGATGTGCTGCATCGCCTGCGTGCCCGAATCACCCGCGCCGTTCGGGCTCGCGTCGCCCGCGCTGCCCTGCAGGTACATCGCGACGACGGGCTGCGTGAACGTCTTCTCCACGCCGAGCTCCGCGTGGCCGGGCGCGTCGATGGACAGCATGCGGTTGTTGCCGCCGTTGATGGTGCCGTGCATCGCGTAGTGGAAGAGCGCGGCGATGGGCGTGCCGTCCTGCTTCTCGACGCGGATGGTGGTGAGGCGCGTCTGCTGGTCCGGGCCGCCGGTGATCCAGTCGTTCTCGCAGCGGCGGTCGTGCGCGGCGTCGGGATCCTCGGTGGCGGCGGTGCCGATGCGCGCGGGCGCGAGGTTCGACAGCGCGTCGCCCACTGCGGCCGCGATGGAGGCCGCGATGCGATCGGTGATCTCCTGCGAGAACGTGTCGGCGCCGTGCGCGAGCGCGTGCTGCGCGGCGGCGGGCTCGCTGGCGAGCGCGGCGGCCTTGAGCGACTCGCGCGAGAAGCGGCAGCCGGCGGCGTGTGTGTGCGTCGAGTCGAGGATGAGCTTTCCGTGCAGATCGCCGTGGCCCTGCTCCTTCAAGATCGCGAGCACGCGCTCGGTGAGCACGGCGGTCACGAACACCGCGTCGATGCGCGCGAGGACGAGCTGCGTCTTGCCGTTGTCGAACGCGATCGCCTTGGCCATCGGCTGCGTCTGCACGCCTCGCGTGGCGGGGAAGATGTCGGAGAACGCGCTCCCGGGCTCGTCGGCGGGGAACGGGTGCGCGAGGTACGGATCCTGCGTGTAGCCCGCGGTGGAGAGGCCGACCGGCTCATCGAGCGGGCGCTGCGCGGCGGCGGCCTTGAGCGGACCGGGCGTGCTCAAGTCGGGGCCGGTCGGGCCTTGAGAGCTGCACGCGAAGGAGAGGACCAGAGCGGCTGCGGCGGCGGCGCGAATCGTGTGCACTCGGATGATTCCTCAAGGATGCGAAATGCGGGCTCGGTGCGTGCGTCACTGTACACGGGCCTCGTCGCTCGAGGGCGCGGCTTTGCCTTGACGCAGCCTGAACATCCTTCCCGTGAGGAACCTCATGAACGCTCGCTCCCTGACCCTCTTGTGCGCGGTCGCCGTCGCGTGCGCGACGCCGCAAACCAAGGCAGATGCTGCACAATCTGCTGCTCCGGCCAAGTCGGAGACGGCCCCGGCCAACGCCACTGCGACGGCCTCGACCCCGGCGGCTCCCGCGGCACAAGCGGCGGCTGCGGCACAAGCGGCGGCTGCTGCTGCACAGGGGGCACCCTCGGCCGCGACGTATTCGGGCCACGGCGCGTCGAGCGTCTCGCCTGAGGTCATCGCCAGGTTCGCGCCCAAGGCGCTCCCCGCGGGCATCACGCGCAACATCCAGGCCGCCCTCGACATCCGCTCGCCCGGCTCGGGCACGCTCACGCCCGACGGCAAGACGCTGTTCTTCTCCTGGAGCATCACCGGCGTGCGCCAGATCTTCCGCGTGTCGGCGCCGATGCAGTTCCCGGAGCAGATGACCGGCGGCCAGGATCCGACCTCGCTGCTCGAGCCCACGCCGGACGGCGCCGAGATCATCGTCTCGCGCGATCGCAACGGCGAGGCGAACCCGGGCCTCTATCTGCAGAGCGCGAAGGG
>JAFEBC010000995.1 GCA_018266095.1 Deltaproteobacteria bacterium | reverse complement strand
TGGCGTTGCACAGGTCCCGAAAGTGCGGGAGCAGGCGCAGCCGCTCCGAGAGGTTCCGGCAGCCCGCGATCGCCCGCGCCAGCGTCCGCCCGCGCACGAGCCGCTGCGTGTAGTAGGGCGCCCCGTCCTCGAGCTCGCCCACCTCCATCACCGGCACGATGTTCGGGTGCTCCAGCATCGCCGTGATGCGCGCTTCGCGCAGGAAGCGCTCGGCCCGCCCCGGCTTCTGCGGCCCGTCCTCGCGCAGGAGCTTGAGCGCCACCCGCCGCCCCAGGCGCACGTCCTCGGCCTCGTAGACGGTGCCCATGCCGCCCGCGCCGACCACTTCCCTCAGCAGATAGCGCGCGGCCCGATCGGCCCGCACCTCCGGCACGCTGTGCGCAGGCTTGGTGCCGGGATCCGACGGGTGGTCGCCGATGAGCCGCCCGACCAGCCACGCGCAGTCCTTGCAGCCGTCGAGGTGGGCCTCGAGCGAGTCCGCCTCAGTGCCCTCGAGCGCCCCAGCCGCGAACTCGGCCAGCGCCTCCTCGTTGGGACAGTCTGCTCGCGCTTCAGCCACAGCGGAAGAATGTACCCCTACTTGGTGGCCTGTTGCCACGACGAGGGCGGAAGCGTCCTACAACGGGACCTCCACGCGAACGTGCGTTCCGCGGCCCGGCGCCGACACGATCGAGCACGTCCCGCCCAGCTCCTGCGCGCGGCCCAACATGCCCGACAGCCCGATGCCCCGCGACTCCACCGGAGTGAGCGTGGGGTCGAACCCGCGCCCATCGTCCTCGACCGACAGGCACACCGTCCCGCGCCGCATGGCCAGTGAAATCAAACACTTGGTCGCGCGCGCGTGCCGGACCACGTTGGCCACCGCCGCCTGCGCGGTGCGATAGAGCGCCAGCGCCAAATCGTCTGAGACCTCCAGCGTCTCGCGCAGCTCGTTCTTCAGCTCCACCGCGAACCCGGGCGCCGACGCCGTCTGCGCCAGGTCCCTCAGGCCGCCCACGAGGCCCAGCCGCTCCAGCACCGCCGGCCGCAGATCGTGCGAGAGGCCCACGACCTCGTCGAGCGTCGACTTCAAGAGCTGCTGGAGCTCGTCCATCGCCGACCGCGGCTTCCCCTCGAGCTGGACCGCGATGGTCTTGAGCTGGAGAATCGCGACGGCGAGCATCTGGCCCGCGCCGTCGTGGAGGGCCTGTCCGATGCGCTGACGTTCCTCTTCCTTGCCCCGCGCGATGGCAGAATGGACCGCCCGCTCACCTCCGCTGACCTGCCCTGAAGACCACTGCCCGATCGGTTCCACCAGTGAATCCTGCCGACGCATCGCCTGCCTCCGAGCATCTCCACCCCCTGGTGAAGTGCGCGTTCCCTGGCGAGGGAATCCCAGCGCATCCAGGTAGACAGGACTTCTGGTGTGACCGTCGCAATTTTCTTGCATCGAAACTGTAAAAGTTCGCCTCTGGCGCTAAAATGTTCCTGATCTCAGCCCCTTGAAGTTCCCTGGAGAAGAACTCCCTGGCCCCTTCCATCCAAGACGCCGCGACGCACCGGATCCTGCTCGTCACGCTGCTCCTGCTCGGTCCGCTGACCGCGCTGGCCCTGCGCTTCGTCATCGCGCCCTATGGCCGGCACGCGCGGGCAGGGTGGGGACCGACGGTGCCCGACAAGCTCGGGTGGTTCCTGATGGAGAGCCCGTCCTTGTTCGGCTTCTGGGCCATCTATCTGAGCGGGGCCCATCGCGCGTCGCCGGGCGCGCTGGCGCTCTTGGGCTTGTGGACCTTGCACTACGCGCAGCGGACGCTGGTGTATCCGCTGCGGACCAAGAGCCAGGGCAAGCGGATGCCGCTCGTGATCCTGCTCTCGGCGGTCGCGTTCAACTGCTTGAAC
>JAFEBC010000994.1 GCA_018266095.1 Deltaproteobacteria bacterium | reverse complement strand
GGTTCGCGAGCGGGTTGAACGTCACCGTCTGCGCCGTGCCCGGGTACACGTACGAGAGCACCTCGGAGTCACCGCACGTCACGCCGCCGAAGAGCGGCTGGCCGCCTCCGCACAAGAGGCTCACCTGCACCGTCTCCACCGTCCCCGCGGGCTTGCCGAACGGCAGCGGTGGCGCGGGCGCGAGGATGAGCTCGGTGTCGATGCGATCGTCGGGCGCCATCAGCCGATGGCTCGGCGCCACCGAGCCGCAGAACGCGTCCGCCACCTGCTGGCGCGTCTGCTCCTGATACGCCGCATACGCCGCGCTCGGGTTGCACACGATGAGCGTCTGCGCAGGGAACACGTCCCCGAAGGTGAAGAAGCCCGCGCCCGTGAGGCCCGTGCCGCGCAGGACCAGCACGTCGCCGCCGCTCGTCGAGATCACGTCCACCGAGGTCAGGTGCGGCGTGTCCGGATAGGTGAGCACGTCCCACGACGAGGGCGCGCTCGAGCCGCAGGGCGCGAGCGTCTGCCCCGTGGACTCACACGCGGCCTTCACCGTGACGTGCGCCGAGCCCGCGGCATGCTCGGGCGCCTGGAACACCCACGCGGACGTGTTCGCGAAGTTGCCCGTGCACAAGAGCGACTGCGAGCCCGGATCGCAGCGCGCGAACGCCACCGACGCGCCGTCGACGCGCACCTCGATGAGCTTGCCCGGCTGCTCCACGAAGTGGTGATCCGTGTCCGGGCTGAGAAAGTACAGCTCAGCGACGCCGCCCGAGAGCGGCATGATGAACGGCAGGCCGTTCGGATCGAGCGCAGGGAGCGGCGGCTGCGCCACCAGGAGCTGCTTCACGAACGACTTCTTCCACGCGACGATCTGGATCGGCGCCGAGAGCCCGCTGAGCGCGTCGGGCGCGAAGGTCGGCGCGTGCCCGGGAATGTTCACCCAGAGCAGCGTGTCGGGCGAGACGGCGTCGAGATAGAACGTGCCCAGCGCGTCGGTCGGCGTCGCGGACTTCACCAGCTGCACGCCGTCGTAGTTCACCGCGGAGACGCCCGTCCAATCCACGAGCTGCCCCTGCGCGTTCTTCACCGGCGCGAAGCCCTTGCCCGTGAACTTCATCTTCATGCCCTTGCTGTCCACCGCGTGCGGCGCGTACTCGTCGATGGTCACCGTGCCCAGGCCCGACGAGTCGACCGGGATCACCATCTCGGTCGGCTGCGAGCCCTGTTGGAAGAGCGAGCCGAGGATGTTCTGGATCTCCGCGGTGTACAGCCCTGGGTTCGCCAGCGTCTGGCAGTTGGCCTGCGTGGGGTTGTTGCGGCACTGCGCGATCACGTCGACGATCGAGAACGGGTCCGGCGGATACGGCGTGGACATGAACGGCACGATGGTGCCGGCCGTGTTCCAGCGCTGCGACTGGTAGTACGTGTAGAGGCTCGCGCTGACCTGGAGCTGGAACTGGTCCTGGAGCAGCGCTCGGTAGTCGAAGTTCGAGAACTTGATCGAGTACGGCTGGCCCGGCGTGGGCGTGGCCTGCACGAACTGATCGTAGCCCTGGAAGCCGAGCTGCGGATTGGGCACGCCGTCGATGCCCATCACGCTGGCGCCGATGCCGGAGATGCGGCTCGTGAAGCCGGCCTCGGGGGCGGCGATGTACATGGGCGCGCAGATGTGCACGTCGATGGGGCTGATGAGGCTCGACACGAGCGGCGGCATGCCGGGCACGCGGCCCAAGATGAGCGAGCCGCCGACCTTGAGGCACGAGGTGGCGGGCGCGTCGAGGTATTCGCCGGGCGCTTGCGGGGCCTTGTCGTGCGACTGCGCGAAGATGCCGGCCGAGCCGAGGATGTCGAGGCCGACGGTCTGGCTGGTGTTGCCGGTGACGACCTCCACATAGAGCGTGGATGAGGCGCCGAAGCCCATCGAGAACGAGACCGCGGGCGCGGGCGCGACGGTGCGGGCCGAGACCTGCACGATGCGCGTGGGGCCGGGGTCGGGCGGGCGCGTGGCGCACTTGCTGTCGTTCGGGTTGGCGATGCAGTCGCGCACCCAGGAGTCGAGCGCCTGCG
>JAFEBC010000993.1 GCA_018266095.1 Deltaproteobacteria bacterium | reverse complement strand
GTCATGAGCAGCACGCCGCCCGCGACCTTGAAGGCGCCGAGCGTGACGCCGAAGACCTTGAAGATGAGCGTGCCCGCGATGGCGAAGGTGGTGAGGATCCCGAAGGCGGTGATCGACGCGGTGCGCGCCATGCGCTGCCGCTTCGCCTCGGGATCCGAGCGCGTCATCCCGATGAAGACCGGGATCACGGCCATCGGATCGACGACGAAGAAGATCGCCGTGAAGGTCAGCAGTGAGAACTTCAGCAGCTCGAGCATCGCGGGCGGGAGTCTAGCAGAGGAGGTCCCTACGCGATCGCCGCAGCGGGGGTGGCCGGACGCTTCTTGCGCGCCGCGCGCCACTCGTCGAAGCGCTCGGCGGCCCAGGAGAGCGCCACCATCGCCGCGATCACCACCACCACCCAGGTGGCGGCCTGCGCCAGCGAGAGCTTGCCGCGCTGTCCCCAGAACCAGCGGCCGTAGACGATCTCGATGTGCACCCAGTAGACGAGCAGCGAGTGGCGGCCGAGCAGCACCAGCGGGCCGAGGTGCTTGCGCGAGGCCCAGAAGCCCGCGAACGCGCGCTCGACGAGCCAGCAGACGCCGATGAGCCACAGCTCGCTGCAGCAGCGGAGGATGAAGTAGGCGGGCGAGGTGCGCCACCACTCGAGGTTCGCGTAGAGGTGGAAGTCGAGGCCGTCGACGAAGCGGGTGGCGAACCAGAGGGCGACGCTGCCCAGCGAGAGGCCGATGACGACGCGGGCCTCGAAGCGATCGGGATCCTTGGCGGCGCGGATCTGCGCGAGCAAGAGGCCCGGGAGCGCGCCCGCGAAGGCGAAGGCGATCCACGGGAACAGCGGGAACAGCGCGCGCGGGGGCAGGCCCTTCACGTAGTCGGCGGCGAGCCACGGCCAGCGCGAGAGATCGGCCGCCCAGATCCACGGCGAGCACACGACCACGACGGCGCACGCGATGAAGAAGAGGAGCGCGCGCGCGCGACGCGACGGCCCGAGGGACCACACGCCCGCGGTGAGCATCAGCGCGATGCCGATGCAGTTGAGCACGTCGATGCGCACGAGATCGGTCCACGGCGCCGCGCCCCACCACAGCGCCCACTGCTGGAAGCGGAACAGGTGCGCCGCGACGAAGATCCCGAAGCCGCGCTTGCAGGCGGTCCACGCGGCCTCACGACGCGACTGGCCGCGCGCGTGCGCCGCCTCCATCATCATCACCATGGCCACGCCGGCCAGGAAGAGGAACGTCGGCGCCGCGACGCCGCCCATGAAGCGAAAGAAGTGATCGGGCGGTGAGCCGTGGAACGAGTCCGGCATCCACGCGTCGAAGGCGTGGTGCTGGATCATGCAGAGCACGGCGAAGCCGCGGGCCCAGTCGATGAACAGGCGTCGCTTCGAGGCAGCCATCGGTGTGATGGTTAGCACGAAGAAACTCGCGAAGACGCTTGTTTGCAGAGGCCAATGTGAACGACACTCTCGGCCCCGTGACCGAGATCGATTTCCGCGAGCTGGTCGAGCACGCCAACGATCTCATCTACACGCACGACATGTTGGGCCGCATCACCTGGGTGAACCACGCCGTCGAGCGCATGCTCGGGTGGACGCCCGAGGAGTTCCTGAAGCTCACCGTCGAGCAGGTGGTGGCGCCCGACTTCCACGACCAGGCGCACCGGGTGATGTACGAGCGGCTCACCGAGCGCTTCACGCCCTTCACCATGGTCGTCGTCGACAAGAGCGGGCGGCGG
>JAFEBC010000992.1 GCA_018266095.1 Deltaproteobacteria bacterium | reverse complement strand
CGTGGTCAGCGCTGCCGAGGTGACCTGCGCGATCATGAAGCCCGAGTTGAGGCCCGAGTTCGTGGCCAGGAACGGCGGCAGGCCCGAGAGCGTCGGGTTCACCAGTTGCTCCACGCGCCGCTCGCTGATGGCCGAGAGCTGCGTGAGCGCGATGGCGATGAGATCGAGCGCCTGCGACACCGGCTGCCCGTGGAAGTTGCCGCCCGAGACGATGAGCTCGTCGTGGCCCAGCGCCAGGAGATCGGGCTCGCCGTGACCCTCCGCGAACACGAGCGGATTGTCGGTGGCCGCGTTCGCCTCGATGGCGAGCGTGTTGCGCACGAAGGCCAGCGCGTCGCGCGAGGTGCCGTGGACCTGGGGCGCGCAGCGCAGCGAGTACGGATCCTGGACCTTCTTGCAGTCGTGCCCCTGGTGCGACGGCTCGATCTCGCTGCCGTGCAGGAGCTCGCGCAGGTGCTGGGCCACCGCGATCTGCCCCGCGTGCCCGCGCGACTTGTGGATCGCGTGCAGGAACGGCTTGTGCGAGCCGAGCAGGCCCTCGATGGTCATCGCCGCCGCGATGTCGGCCACGCGCGAGAGGTGCTCGGCCTCGAGGAGCGCGAGGATGCCCACCGCCTGCATCGCCTGCGTGCCGTTGACGAGCGCGAGGCCCTCCTTGGCCTCCGGCACCAGCGCGGTCAGGCCCACCTTCTGCAGCGCCGCCGCGCCCGGCATGCGCACGAGCTCGGGCCCCACGAAGGCCTCGCCCTCGCCGATCATCACCAGCGCGAGGTGCGCGAGCGGCGCCAGGTCGCCCGACGCGCCCACCGAGCCCTTCTCGGGGATGACAGGCACCACGCCGCGCATGAGCATCTGCAAGAGCAGGTCGAGCGTCGACTCGCGCACGCCCGAGCGCCCGCCCGCGAGCACGTTGGCCCGCAAGAGCATGAGCGCGCGCACCTCGCGCGGAGGGAGCGGCGCGCCCGTTCCGGCCGCGTGCGAGAGGAGCAGGTTGCGCTGCAGGCGGCGCAGGTCGGGCTTCTTGATCGACACCTCGGCCAGCGTGCCGAAGCCCGTGTTGATGCCGTAGGTCGGCTCGTCACCGTCGGCGATGCGATCGACCAGCTTGCGCGCCGTCCGCACCCGCTCGCGGGCCTCCGGCGAGACATCGACCTGAGCCTGGCCTGAGGCCGCCGCGTGGACCTGCGCGAGCGTGAGGGAGGACCCGTCCAAGAGGAT
>JAFEBC010000991.1 GCA_018266095.1 Deltaproteobacteria bacterium | reverse complement strand
GCGTGTGGAAGCTGCTCACGCGCCTCGAGCCCCCCAGCCACCACGTGGTCCACTTCCACCTGCAGCGCGTGTTCTATCCGCTCCTGTTCGGGCTCGCGCCGCAGCCGATCGTGCCGGAGCACATCTGGAAGGACGTGGCCGATCCCGTGGCGTTCCCGAATGAGACGCCCGTCGCCACCGGTCCGTTCACCGAGGTGAACGTCTTCACCAGCCAGCTCTACGAATTGGGCAAGAATCCCCACTACTGGCAGCCCGGCAAGCCCGCCGTCGACGCGCTGCGTTTCCCCGCGTATCCGAGCAACGAGCGCGCCAATCTCGCGCTGGTGTTCGACGAGGTGGACTGGGCCGGCAACTTCATCCCCGCCATCGATCGCGTCTACGGCGCGCGCGATCCCGAGCACCACAGGCACTGGTTCCCCCTCGGCGGCAGCACGGTGTTCCTCTACGCCAACACCGCGAAGGCGCCCTTCGATGACGTGCGCGTGCGCAAGGCGCTGAGCCAGGCCATCGATCGCGAGCTCTTGGTGAAGGTGGCGATGTTCGACTACACGCGGCCCGCGGACGCCACTGCGCTCTCGGATGCGTACGCGTCGTACCGCAAGCCAGAGATCGCGGCGCTCGAGCCTTGGGTGCGGCACGATCTGGCCGCTGCGGAGAGGGCGCTGGACGCCGCAGGCTTCGCGCGCGGCGCCGACGGGATGCGCCGCAATACGCGAGGCGAGAAGCTGTCATACGACGTGCTCACCGTCGCGGGCTGGTCCGACTGGGTCCGCGCCGCGCAGGTCATCGCCCGCAACCTGCGCGAGGCCGGCATCGACGCGAACGTGAAGAGCCACGACTTCGCCGCCTGGTACCAGCGCGTGCAGGAGGGGCGCTTTGATCTCACGCTCGGCTGGTCGATGGAGGGCCCGACGCCGTACACGTTCTATCGCTGGCAGATGGCCACCGCGACGCAGCTTCCGCTCGGTCAGCCCGCGGTTGCGAATTGGCACCGGTATGGCAGCCCCGCCGCCGATCGCGCGCTCGCGGCCATCGAGGTCGAGGCCGATCCGGTGAAGCAGCGCCTGCTCGTGGACGAACTGCAGCGCGTGTTCGTGGCCGAGGCGCCGTCGATCCCGCTCTACCCGAACCCGTCGTGGGCCGAGTACAGCACGCGCCGCTTCACCAACTTCCCCTCGGCGCAGAACCCGTACGCGAACGCCTCGCCCAACAAGTGGGACCAGCGCGAGGTGCTCATCCCGCTCACGCAGATCGAGCCCGTGGGCAAGTCGGCGCAGGCGCGCGAGGACAGACGCTGATGGCGTACCTCCTGCGACGGCTCGGGTTCTATCTGCTCGCGGCCTGGTTCGCGATCACGCTCAACTTCTTCCTCCCGCGCTTGATGCCGGGCGATCCAGCCACGGCCTTGTTCGCGCGCTTCCGCGGCCGCGCGTCGCCGGAGACGCTCGAGGCGCTGCGCCAGGTGTTCGGCTTCACGCAAGCGCCGCTGCCGATGCAGTACGTGACGTACCTCGGCCACGTGCTGCGCGGCGACCTCGGCACCTCCATCGCGTTCTATCCCGCGCCCGTCTCGCAGGTGCTCGGCTCGGCGCTCGCCTGGACCGCGTTCCTCGCTGGCAGCGCGGTCATCATCAGCTTCGTCCTCGGCACCTTGCTCGGCATCGCCGCCGCCTGGTGGCGCAGCGGGCCGCTCGACACGTACCTGCCGCCGATCCTCGCGTTCCTGGGCGCGTTCCCCTACTTCTGGCTGGCGATGGCGATGCTGTACTTCCTCGGCTTCCGCTTTCACCTGTTCCCGCTCGGCCACGCGTACGACGACGACCTCACGCCGGGCTTCTCGCTCGCCTTCTGCGCAGACGTGATCCGCCACGCCGCGCTCCCTGCCACCTCGCTCGTGATCGCCACGCTCGGCACCTGGCTGTTGTCCATGCGCAACACGATGCTCGGCGTGCTCGGCGATTCGAGCGTGGCCCTCGCCCGCGCGAAGGGCCTGCGACCGCGCCAGGTCGCCCTCCGCTACGCCGCGCGCAACGCGCTGTTGCCCAACCTCACCGGCTTCGGCATGGCGCTCGGCTTCGTGCTCGGCGGCTCGCTGCTCACCGAGATCGTCTTCTCCTATCCCGGCCAGGGCTACCTGCTCGTGGTGGCCGTGCGCAGCCAGGACTACCCGCTGATGCAGGGCATCTTCCTCTTGATCACGTTGGCCGTGCTG
>JAFEBC010000990.1 GCA_018266095.1 Deltaproteobacteria bacterium | reverse complement strand
GGTCGTCGACGTCTACAACCAGATCGGCGTCGACGCGGCCGCGGTGGGCAACCACGAGTTCGACTTCGGCATGCCCGTGCTCAAGCAGCGCATGGCGGACGCGAAGTTCCCGTTCCTGACGGCCAACGTGTTCCTCAAGGGCACCAAGACGCGGCCCGACTGGGCCAAGCCCACGGCCATCATCCAGAAGGGCGACCTCAAGATCGGCGTCATCGGCCTCTCCACCAAGGAGACGCCGCTCACCACGAACCCGGTGAACATCGCCGAGTACGACTTCGTGCCGGGCGGGCCGGTCGCGGCCGAGCTGGCGGACGAGCTGCGGGCGCAGGGGTGCAACATCGTGCTCATCACCGCGCACATGGGGCCGAAGGGTGACAACGAGATCGGCACCGTGGCGGTCGCCGTCAAGGGCAAGGTGGACGCGATCGTGTCGGGCCACCACCACGAGTCGATCGACCGGCCGCTCGTCATCGCCAACATCCCCATCGTGCAGATGGGCAGCCGGCTCATCGCCTTCTCCACCATCGAGCTCACCATCGGGCCCAACGGCCGCGTGACGCAGTACTCGGTGAACGACGGGAACTTCCCCACGCAGGGCGCGCCGCAGCAGCTCCTGCACACGGCGGACGGGCTGCCGGCGCAGTACCGCGGGCGGACCATCGAGCCGGACGGCGCGGTGGCGGGCATCCTGCGCGACTACGACGTGCAGGTGAAGAAGCTGCGCGAGACGGTGATCGCGCACTCGAACGTGACGCTGACCAAGGGCGGCCACGACGAGCTGTTGGCGAACCTCTGCGCGGACGCGCTGCGCTCGGGCGCGGGCGGCTCGATCAAGGCCGACTTCGCCTTCCAGAACGGCGGCGGCATCCGCGTGTCGGAGATCCCGATGGGCGACATCACCTTCGGCCAGATCTTCGACCTGTATCCATTCGACAACCAGCAGGTGGTGGTGAGCCTGCCCGCGAACCAGGTGCGCGACGCGCTCGAGGTGGTGCTGCGCGCCGGCAAGGGTCCGCTGCGCGTGTCGGGCCTCAAGTACACGGTGGACTGGACCAAGTACGGCGCGGGCAAGGGCGCGCCCACGCCGCCGGGCTCGATCGTCACCGAGGTCACCGACCTGAACACGAACAAGCCGCTGTGCGTGACCAAGTCGTGCACGGCCACCGAGTGCGTGAGCGAGTGCGCGACGGGGACGTTCACCTTGTCGGTGACCGACTTCCTCGCCAACGGCGGCGACGGCCTGACCATGCTCAAGGACGGCCAGCGGCAGATCGGCAACGTGCTGGCGCGCGACATCATCGTGGCCTTCGTGAAGGAGCACTCGCCGCTGACGGCGCAGGCCCTGGGCGCGGTGTCGGCGGGCGGGCCGCAGCGCATCCAGACCACCGGCTCGGCCAAGGGCCCGGCGGAGTAGCCTCCTGTGTCGCCGCAGGTCGCCGCACCGCTCATCTTCGGCCTGATGGTCGTGATGGCGATCGTCGTGCGGGCGGTGCACCGGCGCAGCGAGCAGGCGCGGGTGCAAGAGGAGGAGCGCCTCACGGCGGCCCTCGGGCACCAGATGATGGCGCTGCAGGCGAACGCGGCGCTCAAGGCCACGGCGCAGGCGCAGCTCCCGGAGCAGGCCTCGTTCGCCCAGCCGCAGCTCGGGGCGCAGGCCGCGTCGATGCCGCAGCTCGGGGCGCCGCAGGCCGGAAGGCCGCCCCTCCGCCGGCCGCCCTCGAACCCGAGCGCCGACGCGGAGTCCATGCTGCGCGCCATCGCGGGCGCCCCGAGCCTGCACGGCCCGCACGTGCCGCCGCTCACGGGCCAGAAGCTCGACAAGCTCGCG
>JAFEBC010000098.1 GCA_018266095.1 Deltaproteobacteria bacterium | reverse complement strand
GTTGGCGAAGGCCAGGTCGGTGTTGCAGGGCGCGCCGCCGGTGATGGCGAAGGCCATCGAGGACGGATCGCCAGCCGCCTGGTCGATGAGCGCGGTGACGGCAGGCGTGTTGGTGAAGAGGCCCGCGCCCGAATCGAGCCCCGCGAGGCGCAGGCGGCCGCCCGACGGCGGCGTGTCGTCGATGACGATGGTGGCGCTGGTGTTGCCGCCCTCGACGAGCGCGAGGTTCCTGAACTTGGCCGAGACCACCACCGTGGCGCCGCTGAAGGTGCTGGTGGCCGCGCCGCTCGAGAGGTCGAGGCCGGGGTAGCTGCCCGCGGGGTTCCAGGTGTTGGCGTAGGGCACCCAGCCGGTGTCGCGCGGGCCGCCGGCGGCGCCGGAGAAGCCCGTGGTCGAGAGCCACATCTCGGAGGGCGGCGAGCCCTGGCCGACCTGCGAGGAGATGGCGATGCTCTGCGCGTAGCGTTGGTTGGTGACGGTGGCGCCGCCGTCGATGAGCAGGGTCGCCCCCGCGGGCGGCGTCTGCGCGAGCGTCAGCGCGCCGTCGTTCTCGACGATGGCCGAGTCGTTGCCGGCCTGGTCGCGGAACTGCGCGTACACCGCCTTGGGACCGTCGCCCGCCTGGAGGATCCACGGGATGGTGGCGTTGAAGGGCTGGAAGGTGGCGTCGGCGAGGTCGGAGCGGTTGGACACGCGCAGCGCGGCGATGGAGGTGGCCGCGTCGGTCTCGGCGGAGAAGTCGAGCGACACGTTGGGCGAGGCCAGCACGGACGTCGAGGTGGTGCCGTTGGCGCGAAAGCCGATGACCGGGAACTTCACGGCCACCGGCGCGTGGGTGTCGAGGACGACGGTGATGGGATCGAGCGTGGTGACGTTGTCTGCGAGATCGCGGTAGCGCAGGTGCAGCACCTTGCCTCCGTCGCCCGCGGCCACGGTCACCGAGAGCGGCAGGTTGGGCGTCACCGGCACGAAGCCCGTGGGCGAGAGGACCTGATCGCCGGTGATCTCGACCTCGTCCTCGCCGGCCGGCGGCGGCAGGAGCTGGAAGGTGGTGCCGCTCACCACCGCGGGGGCGCCGGGCGGCACGCTCAACGGCGCCACCGTGTCCACGATCACCTGCGCGCTCACGCGATCGCTCGCGTTGCCGGCCGCGTCGAGGAAGCGGGCGTAGACCGTGTGCACCCCGTCGCCCGTGAGCGTGAGCGTCGGCGGGTGCTGCGGGTCGGTGGGCAACGAGATCGTCGTCGCCCCGGCGAGCCCCGGATCCTCGGACACCTCCGCCGCGACGGCCTTGCCCGCCGCCGAGAGCGTCAGCTCCACCGTGCTCACGTGCGTCAGGCCGTTCTGCCGCGAATCTCCCTCGACGAGCACGAGCGCCGGCTGCGTCGGCGCCGCGGTGTCGGTCAGGTCCACGTGCCCGAGGTCGGCCGTCGCGCCCGGCGCCAACGTGAGCGGGATGGAGATGGCCGCGAACCCGTCCTTGCGCGCGTCGAGCTGGTACTGCCCCGGCACCACCGCGTCGAACACGAACGAGCCGTCGTCGCCGCTCGCGGTCTGCTTGATCACCTGGTGGTTGGCCGAGAGCGTCAGCGTCACTCCCGCGCCGTCGGTGGCGTCCGCGGCCGTGAGCACACCCACCACGCGCGCCTTGGCCTGCGTGTCCGCGGGCGCGTTGGGATCGAACGGATTGCTGGCGTCGATGGTGGAGCTGCAGCCGAAACCAAGCGCGCTGACGATGAGCAGCGCTGCGCCGAAGCGGGTCATGGAGCTCCCCTCTGTTGGTCTGCAAACAGATCCGCTGATCTGTAGACCAAACAGAAGAGATTGTGTGACTTTCTCATCGGGCTCGATGAGGGAACCGCAGGTTCCTCCGCTCAGAAGTAGACGTAGCGCAGCGAGATGTTCGGCACCCAGGTGGGCGAGCCGTTCGCGTCCTGGTTGGCCAGGATGCCGCCGATGTCGATGCCGCGCGCGAACTGCAGGCGCAATTCCACGGGGCCCAGGCCCAGGTTGGCGCCGATGACCCAGTTCATCGAGCGGTTGTCCCAGGCCTGCTGGAAGATGGCCTGCGCGCGCGAGAGCTGCGGATACGCGCGGGTGGCGTTGTGCGCGGTGACCACGCCGCCGAAGTCCAGGCCGACGATGCCGGTCAGGTTCTGGAAGAAGGCGATGCGCACGAAGACGTCGAGCGGGAACTGCATCTCCGTCTGCGCCACGTAGTAGGCGTCGCCGAGCAGGCGGTAGTCGTTGAACTGGAAGCCGCGCAGGTTGTCGAACGAGCTCAGGTAGAAGTGGCGCCCGAAGCGGCTGCCGTCGGCGTAGCCCGCGGCGAGGCGGCCCACGATCTTGCTGCGGCCGATGAGCTTGATGGTCTGGATGAGGTCGGTCTGGACCCAGCCGTAGAGCTGGTCACCCGGCGTGGCGGTCGGCATCCAGCCCACGCCCGTCTCCACGTAGAGCGAGGTGCCGCCGATGATGCCGCCCAGGCCGTAGCGGCTCGTGTCCCAGCCCCAGGAGAGCTGGAACTCGGGGTTGAAGTCGGTGCCGCGCAGCGGCGCGAGCTGATCGGTGCCGACCGTCGTCGGGTAGCCGAAGTCGTCGACGATGCCGTCCGTCTGCGGGCTGCGGGTGACGCCCTGGATGCGGCCGGTGAGGTCGATGCGCGAGAAGGGCGAGAGCGGGTACGAGAGCAATCCTTCGGCGCCGTACAATCTCTGGAAGTAGAAGATCTCGCAGGCGTAGCGCTGGTCGGTGACGTTCGCGGGCGGCGTGCCGCAGAGGCCCGCGTCGGGGAACTGATCGTCGCGGCCCTGGCGGAAGGTGTGGAAGAGCGTGAAGCCCCAGTTCACGCGCGACATGCGGTTGATGTAGACGCTGTAGAAGTCGGTGAGGTCGAACGAGCCGTACACCGAGAGCTGCGTCAGCATGTTCTGGTCGCCGAGCACGTCCGAGAAGGCGATGGCGCCGCTGCCGAAGGGCGCGTAGCCGATGCCGCCGCCGCCGAGGAGGGCCTGCGCGCCGTCGATGCGCCAGTTGCGCGTGACCGCGAGCGGCTCGTAGCGCGGGGCCTCCTGGGGGATGGGCTCGTCGGGGAAGGCGATGGGCGGCGCGTTCGACAAGAGCTCGGTGGGCGGGATGGCGTCCTGCTCGTCCAGCGAGAGGAGCTGCGCGGTGGTGAGCTCGAAGAGGCGGAAGCGCGCGCCGTAGAAGGCCACGCCGTAGATGCCGTGCGGCGAGATCACGGGCCGCGAGATGGCCGTCGAGAAGTCGGTGAGGCGCTTGACCTTCCCGCTCTGCAGGAACCAGAGGTCCTTCTTGCCGCCCTGCGTGGAGGTGAAGATCGCGGCGTGACCCGCGAGCGCGACGGGCTGCGTCTGGTCCACGGGCGCGTTGGTGAGCCGCGTGCGCACGCCCGTCTCGGGGTCGATGAGGAAGAGGTTGAAGTTGCCCGTCTCGGTGGCGTCGCTCGCGTAGACGATGCCCTCCGGGCCCCAGAACAGGTCGCGCTCCGCGTAGGAGTCCTGCGTGAGCCGGCGGATGGGCGCGGCGTCCTTCTCCGCGAGGTCCAGGACGTAGATGTCGAGCATCCCCTCCTTGTCGAGGCCGTAGAACGCGAGCTGCTTGCCGTCGGGCGAGAAGGTCGGGTCGCCGGCCTCGAGGATGCCGTACTGGGACATGTCGCGCTGGCGGTCCTTGCCCAGCTTCAGGTCGATGTACGGGCGCGCGCTGTTCTCGGCCTTGCGCTCCAGGCGGTCCAGGCTGCGCACGTGCAGCACGTCCACGCCGTTCGACTGCGAGAACCAGGCGACGCCGTGTTCGTTCACGGCCATCACCGCGGCGAGCACGGGCCGCAGGCTCTCGGTGCCCGGCGTCTGGTCGATGGCGAGCTGGGTGGCGCTCGCGGGATCGCGCCGGTCGAGCAGCACCAGCTTGGCGCGGCCCGTCTCGCGCTCGACGCCGCGGTAGAAGAGCAGGTTGCCGTCGGGCGTGGCGGCCAGCGTGTCGAGCTCGTCGGGCAGCTTGAGCTCGGTGACGTCGGTGAGGTCCTGGTGCGAGCCGAGGTAGGTCGGGTACACGCGCTTGCGCAGCCAGGCCTTCCAGCGCGCGTCGATCTGCTGCGGCTGCTCCCCCGCGAGGCGCCCCAGGAGCTGCAAGAAGCCCTCGCGCGGCTCGCCTCGACGCGCGGCGCCGCCCATGCGCGGGGCCTGATCGAGCACGCCCTGGATCACCTTCTCGCCGTACGTCTCCGCGAGGAACGCGAGCCGCGCCTGGCCGTACTTGTAGGTGTACAGGTACGAGTAGCGGTCCTCGGCGAAGTTGGGGATGTCGTAGCCGATCTCGCCGTCCTGATTGAGCACGAGATCGCGCAGGAACATCTCGGTCTCGGAGTCGACGCCCTGGCCGTGCGAGTAGTACTCGGCGATGCCCTCGATGAACCACAAGGGATAGGCCGTGATGGTCGAGGGCATCCCCGCGCTGGCGCAGCGCTCGGCCACTTTCTGGATCATGAACTGGTGCACCATCTCGTGCACCGACGTCTCGAGGAAGCGCTGCCGCTCGCCGAAGTACGGCAAGGTCATGCGCAGGTCCTGCGGGCTCGTCACGCCGAGCGTGCCCTCGCTGACCTGGAACACGTTCGTCTGCAGGAACTCGCGGTACGAGTTGTAGAGGATGTACGGCACGCGCAGGGACGGCTTGTACTGGAAGCGGTCCGACAGGTAGCGCCAGGTCTGCCGCACGAAGCCCGCGACGATGCGCGCGACGCGGTACTCGGAGTCGTAGAAGTAGAGGCGCACGCCGGCCGAGCCGTCGTCGTCGAGGTAGTCGTAGTCGCGCCAGCGGAAGTCGGCGTAGCGGACCGAGTTCTTGCCGGGGCGGTTCGGGAGCACGTACGCGTCCTGGCCCATGAAGGGGCCGCCGGACTGCGGGGGCGTGACGCGATCGGTGCTGCTGCGCGGGCCGTCCATCAGGTTCACGCGCGAGAACGGCGAACGATCGGCCGGCTCGTCGAGCGAGCCCAGATCGCCGTGGCCCATGGAGAGCGAGAAGCGCTGCATCCCCGGCGGCGGGCTGTTCGAGAAGGCGCCGACGGGCGTCGCGGCGCGGTTTGCGGCGCGGGCGGGCAGGGCGGCGATCCCAGCGCAGCCGAGGGCCAGGACGACGCTCAAGCGACGGAGGCCCCAGCCGGACGCCGTGAGCCGGCGAGAGGGCGGCGGACTGCACTTCACGGTCGACTCATGGGCGCTCACGCCTTGGCTCTCCCTCACTGCCGCAAGTGTGCCGCGCTTTGGCTGCCGACACCACTGTTCAAGTGTTCGGACGCACGGGCGGCGAGTTCATTCAGAGGCGCCGGCCGGGGGAGGGCGGGCCTGATACAGTCCGAGGATGCCCACCCTGACCGCGCTGGAGACGGTGACCCTGGAAGACCCTTCGTCGCAGGCGCGGGCGGTGGTGGCGCCGTCTCGCGGAGGCCTCATCACCCGCTGGTCCGTCGGGGGCCGCGAGGTGCTCTTCCTGGACGAGGCCTCACTCGTGGACTTGAGCAAGAACGTCCGCGGCGGCGTGCCCATCCTGTTCCCCTCGCCGGGCAAGCTCGCGGGCGGCAAGTACACACGCGCGGGCCGGGCGGGCGCGATGGGGCAGCACGGGTTCGCGCGCAACCTGCCCTGGTCCGTCGCGGCGATGGGACCTTCGTGCGAGCTGCGCCTCGAGGCCGACGCGAGCACGGTACCGATGTTCGACTGGGACTTCGCGCTGACGTATCGCGTGACGCTTGGGCCGGACACGCTGCGCATCGACCAGGTCTTCGAGAACCGCAGCGCGGACGCCATGCCGTTCGCGTGCGGGTTCCACCCGTACTTCCACGTGCCGCAGGCCGACAAGGCGCGCACGCGCGTGGAGACCAAGGCGACGCGCGCGTTCGACAACAGGCACACGCAGGAGATCACGCTGCCGCGCGGCCACGACAGCCTCGCGCGGATCGACCTGACGCAGGACGAGGTCGACCTGCACCTCGAGGACCACGACGGCCCGCTGGGCAAGAGCGGCTGCGCCCTGGTGCTCGCGGACGGCGCGCGCGTGGAGCTGACGGGCTCCAAGGAGCTCGCGCGCTGGGTGATCTGGACGCTCGCCGGGAAGGACTTCGTCTGCGTCGAGCCGTGGTCCGCGCCGGCGGACGCGCTCAACACGGGGCGCTCGATCCTGGAGGTCGCGCCGCACGGTTCGTGCGCGCTGTGGACTGAGCTGCGGCTGCGCTAGGACGAGGGCAGGAACCATCGGAGCCGCGTGCTCGCCCGATCGTTCACCGCGGAGGCGCAGAAGCGCGGAATGTCTGGGGTGTGGGTCTCGCAGATGAGTTCGGCGCTTCGGAGTCTTTGCGGTGAATCGTCGCCCTTCTACGATTCGCGCGAAACGTGCTTGATCGCGGCCTGCTGTTCGCTATCGCCGCCCCCGCCGCTCGTGCGGCATCGTCTGCCGCGGGCTGCGGAAGTACTGGCTGGGCGAGTAGTACAGGAGGTTCGACACGCGGCTCGTGTACAGGTCCGCGTAGTCCTCGACCTGCTCGCCGAAGCGCGAGTTCTCGTGGCCCTCCTTGAACACCAGGCCCCACGACCGGTTCGCGCCCTTCTCGAAGCGCTCCTCGAGCTCATCGCCCTCGGCCGTCACCGCGCGCAGCGCACCGCGCAGGCCTTCGAGATCACCCTTGGCCTGCGCGCGCTTCTGCTCCAGCTCGGGCGTCGGCGCCTTGGCCAGCCCGCGCTCCAGGCCGTTGAGCAGCATCTTGTGGTGATTGATGAGGTCGTCGAGCTGGTTGCGCGTGACCTCCAGCTCGCCCAGCCGGTCCAGCTCGCGCGCGTGCGCCTCCATGTAGTCCACCTCGCGCTCCAGCTCCTGCACGATGAAGCAGGTGCGCCACAGGCTCGACTTCCGGTTGCGGATGATGTCGCCGTAGATGTGGTCGCCGACGTACAGCACGCTCGCGCCCGCGAAGCCCGACAGGCGCTCGAAGTCGAAGAGGTTCCCGCCCTCGTACACCTTGCCGCGCTCGAGCTCCTTCACCTGCGCGGAGGCCACGCCGCCGTCCGCGTCCAGCTCGATGAACGGCTTCTGCTCGGTGAAGAACCCGGGCTTCTGCGCGCCCACCAGGACGAGATCGAAGTAGTTCCGCCACGACGGATACTCGGGCACGAGGCCGTCGAGCAGGTAGCTCATCACGGCCTCGGTGTAGTCCCAGAGCGAGTTCGTGAGGATGAACAGCTTCTTCCCGCCCGAGCGCAGCTTGTGCAGCGTGGGCCCGAGCTCCGGATCCTTGACGATGAACTTGGCGAGATCCTTCTTCAGCTCGGTCTTGAGCGAGCCGTCGCGGTGCACCTCGTCGATGGTCTCGCGGATGTCGTCGTAGAGCTTGTGGTAGTCGACCTTCGGCTTGGGCTCGCCTTCCGCGTGGACCTCCAGGCGGTCGATGATCTCCGCGTAGAGGCACGCCTCCGGCAGCGAGAACAGCGTGTCGATCCACGCGAACCGCGGCAGCGCGATGCGCACCTTCTCGTTCTGGTACAGCACCCGCCGCTCGTCCACGGTGAGCGCCTTGCGCCCGTGGTAGCAGCGCCCGACGAAGTTGTGCCGGTCCATCTTGAAGAGGTTGCCGTGGTCCTTGTCGACGACGAGCCCGCGGATGACGAACTCGTGGTCGTACTGGATGGACAGGAGCGCCTGCGGATACCCGCGCCGCTCGACCAGACGCTGCAAGGTCATCACGAACGCCAGCTCTTCGATGTGCCGCATGGAGTACACGGCGAGCGTGTAGTCCATGTCGAAGCCCACGATCTGGATCTTGTCCAGCTTGAGCGAGCGGTTCGTGTAGACCTGCCGCCCCGGGCGCAGCTCGGGCTGCGAGAGCTCACGCTGGGTGAGCAGGCGGGCCAGATCTGCGAGCGAAGGCGTGGGTCTCATGTCGTTCCGAACGTGAGTCTACTGCGTGCTGACCGCGCGTCTACTTCGCGCCGAGCAGCTCACCCAAGGGCTGCGCCTCGGTCAGCTTCCGCACCGACTCCAGGTGGTGCAGGAGCAGGGCGCGGTTGTCGCCGATGGACAGGTTCTGCAGCTCCAGCGCGCCGATGCGATCCTCGGGCGTGAAGGCCGGCTCGGCCACGCGCTCCATCGAGAGCTTCTCGGGCGCGTAGGCCATGTACGGCGCGTGCGTCTCGAGCAGCGTGTAGTCGTCCCCGCGGCGCAGCTCGAACGACACGCGGCCGGTCACGCTCGGCGCCACCCAGCGGGTCAGCGCGTCCTTGAGCATCAGGCCCTCCGGATCGAACCACTTGCCCTCGTACAAGAGCCGGCCCAGGCGGCGGCCCTGCATGAAGTAGGTGTCGAGCGTGTTCTCGTTGTGGATGGCCGAGAGCAGCCGCTCGTACACGAGGTGGAGGAGCGCCATTCCGGGCGCCTCGTAGATGCCGCGCGACTTGGCGTCGATGACGCGGTTCTCGATCTGGTCGCTCATGCCCAGGCCGTGCCGGCCGCCGATGGCGTTCGCCTCCAGGAACAGCTCGTAGTGCGAGCCGAACCGCTTGCCGTTGATGGCCGCGGGCAGGCCCGCCTCGAACTCGACGGTGACCTTCTCCGGCGCGATGGCCACGTCCTGCTTCCAGTGCGCCACTCCCATGATGGGGTTGACGATGGTCATCCCCTTGTCGAGGTGCTCGAGGTCCTTCGCCTCGTGCGTCGCGCCCAGCACGTTCGCGTCGGTCGAGTACGCCTTCTCCGTGCCCATCTTGTACGGGAGCCCGCGCCGCTCGAGGTACTGCGACATCTCGGTGCGCCCGCCGAACGCGGTCACGAAGGCCTGGTCGAGCCACGGCTTGTAGATCTTGAGCTCGGGGTTGACGAGGATGCCGTAGCGGTAGAACCGCTGGATGTCGTTGCCCTTGTGCGTGGACCCATCGCCGAAGACGTTCACGCCGTCCTCGCGCATGGCGCGGATGATGGCCGTGGTGGTGACCGCGCGCCCGAGCGGCGTGGTGTTGAAGTACTTCTTGCCGCCCGACGACAGGTGGAACGCGCCGCACTGGATGGCGATGAGCCCCTCGCGCACCATGGCGTCCCGGCAGTCGACGAGCCGCGCCGCCGCCGCCCCATGCGAGAGCGCGATGGGCGGGATGTCGGCCGGATTCTTCTCATCGGGCTGCGCGAGATCTGCCGTGTAGGCGTGCACCGAGAGCCCCTTCTCGGCGAGCCAGGCGACCGCGCAGCGCGTGTCGAGACCACCGGAGAAGGCGATGCCGAGCTTGGTGCCCGGCGGGGGAAGCTGGCGATAGATGCGTGACATGGGGCGGGGCTTCTAGCACATCCGGGGCGGGGTGGAGGTGGCATTGGTGTGAGGGGCAGTTGGCAGAGGCATTGGCCAGGAAAAGGGGCGTTTGGTGCTCTGATGCGGAACGGCTGCTTGGCTGTTGATCCTGATCTGGGGCGCTGCGGCCTTCGGCCTCCGCTTGTGCGGGGGCGCCGCCCCCGCAACGCCCCCGGCCCTCGGCGCGAATGGGCTCACGGCAAGCGGCAAGGACCGCGGGTTGTCTCGCCCCAGCCTGAAGACTGGGGCTGGTGGGAAGAAAGCCCCTGCGGGGCTTCGCGCTGCGACGGCCCGCATTGGTCCGACGTGGTTTACCGCCGCCCCCGAAGCCTCGCGCAGCGAGGCTTTTGTTCCACTAGCCCCAGTCTTCAGGCTGGGGCGCTGAGCACCGCGTGCGCTGT
>JAFEBC010000989.1 GCA_018266095.1 Deltaproteobacteria bacterium | reverse complement strand
GTTCGCTCACCACCTCGAGCGTGCACGTGCCCCGCGCGAACGTGAGCGCTTGCCCTTCCGCCAGCCCGTCCGCCGCGCCGGCATCGAGCCACGCGCGCCTCGGCGAGGCCTGCACCACGCGCACCGAGGCCTCCGCGCCCGCGCTGACGAAGAGCCCTGCCCCCGCGAGCAGTCCCGCCGTGCGCTTGAGGCGCTGACGCGCGCGGCTCACTTGCCCCACCTCGGCCGCGCGGGCGGCGCATCGCTGGAGAACGAGAAGCGATGGCACTGGTAGCACTTGGCGTCCTGGCACTGGAACCCGCTGACGTCCCGGTGCCGCGGCGTGACCTGCCCGCAGGTGTGGCAGCGCTGGCACGAGGCGGTGCCGGTGTCGCACGACGCGCTCGTCGTCGTGGGGAGGCTGGTGTGACAGTCGCGGCAGCGGATGCCCGCGTGCTTGCCGCTCGCGATCTGAAAGCAGGTCTCGTGCGCCGCGAAGCGCGCGTCCTTCCACGACCACGGCACGTGGCACTGGCGGCAGTTGGTGCCGAAGCCCGCCGCCGCGTGGTCGATGGTGAGCGCGCCGGTGCGGTCGTAGTCGGCGCGGTGGCAGCCGGCGCAGTCGAGGGCCGCGCGGGTGAACGAGCGGTCGCGGCGGTCGAGGTGGCACTCCTGGCAGGGCATCAGCGCGTGCCGTCCGGTGAGCGGGAAGTTGGTGCGCCGGTGCGCGTCGACGTCGAACAGCGGCCTCCAGCTCGTCTCCTCGTGGCAGCTCGCGCAGCGGGTGCCGAACTCGCCCGTGTGCGTGTCGGCGTGGCAGCCGGCGCAGCTCACCGGCAGCTTGCGCGCGAGGTCGCCGCCGTGACAGCTCGCGCACTGGAGCTTCTGGTGCGCGCCGTGGAGGGCGAAGCCGGTGCGCTCGTGGTCGAACTTCACCTGCGTCCAGCTCGAGGTGAGGTGGCACGCGCTGCAGGCCGTGCCCGTCTTGCCGTGCGGCGCTTCGGGAGCGCCCGCCGACCAGTCTGCGCGCGCGGCCGTGACCACGCACGCCGAGGCCAAGAGCACGCAGAGGAGCCGCCGCGCGCTCATTTGACGAACCTCTGGAACGCGCCGTGGTGGGGATCCTGGTGGCAGCCCTCGCAGCTCGACGGCGTGCCTTTGAAGCGGCGCACCTCAAGGCCTGCCGCGGTGGCGACCGGCACGTGGCACTTCTCGCAGGCCGCCTCGGCGTGCTTGCCGTCGAGGGTGAAGTTGGTGAACGGAGCCGCGTGCACGAAGCGCTCCGGGGCCCAGCGCTCGAAGCCGTGGCACGCCTCGCAGCTCCGCTCGGCGGCGAACTGGCCCGCGTGCGGATCGGCGTGGCAAGTGGCGCAGGCCGTGTCGAGCGGCTTGTAGCGCACGAGCGCGCCCTGGAACGACGCGCGCGCCAGCACGGGCTTCACCTT
>JAFEBC010000988.1 GCA_018266095.1 Deltaproteobacteria bacterium | reverse complement strand
TGCCCGGCGTCGGTGTGCCCGGCGTCGCTCGCGCCCGCGTCCACTTCACCTGCGTCGGTCTCGCCTGCATCGATCTCTCCTGCATCGGCTCCTCCCGCATCGACGCCCGCGTCGAGCTCTCCGCCGTCCGTGCCCCCATCGGCGGCGTCGGCCGGTCCGCTGTCAGCGAGCAAGTACACGAAGCGCCCCGGATCCTCGAGCGGGCCCGCGCAGGACACGCCGATCCCGACGGCCACCAGGGCCGCCGCGAGCGCGCCGAGGGCGCGGCGCTCAGAAGCGCGCATGGAGCGCGAGATCGACGACCGCGAACTCATCCAAGGCTCCTCCGGCGACGTAGTCATCGCCGGCGAGAGGGTGCAACGAGTAGAAGAAGCGCGTGTAGGTACCGCTGAGCTGGAGCGCGAGCAAGCGCGTGAGCGCCCACTCGAGGTGCAGGCCGCCCTCGACCCCGGCCACCGTCGAGCGCGGGAACGCGCGTGAGACCGCGTCGTGCACCACCACCGCGAGGTAACCGCCGTCCGCGGCGATCGCGATCGGGCCGAGGGGCAGGCGCAGCAGCACGCCCGGACGCCACGCCTGCTTGAGCCCGCCCGGCAGCAGCACGCCGGGCCCGGACGGTCCGCTCAGGTCGAAGCGCAAGGACTCGTAGCGCAGGGACAGCGCACCGTAGAACCGGTCACCGAAGATGGCGCGCCACTCTGCGCCGAGCGAATAGCCGTGCCAGAGCGCCGTGTACTCGGCTCCAGAGACGTCGGGCGTGTGCGTGCGCAGCGAGCGGGTCACCGAGCCCAGGAGGCCGACGTGGCTCATCACCGGCAACCCCGCGTTGGCGAACGGGAACACCTCGAGCGCGGCGCGGCCGAGCACCATGGTGCCGCTGGAATAGCTCGCGAGCGACGGCGTCACGCGGTCGCGCCAGGTGAACTTGCGCACGCCGACCTCTGGCGACAGCGACAGGTCGAGCACGGGCTGACGCTCGTCGGCCAGCGCGGCCAGCGGCAGGGAGAGCGCGAGCGCGGCGAGCCAGAGCTTCATGCGGTCTGCACCGTGACGGTCGTGCCGTCGAAGGTGGCGGTGAGCGCGCGGAGCGGCTGGTCCGCGGGCCCGAGCTTCACCTGCCCGTCGAAGGTGAACAGCGAGCCGTGGCACTTGCAGATGAGCACCTGTCCGGCGCCG
>JAFEBC010000987.1 GCA_018266095.1 Deltaproteobacteria bacterium | reverse complement strand
AGCTTCTGCGCCTCGTGCACCGACACGCGCCAGTGCTCGGCGTTCGGGATCATGTCGCACATGTAGAAGTAGTACGGCAGCACGCGCGCGTGGTCCTGCAGCATGAAGCAGAGGTCGAGCAGGTCCTTGGGCGAATCGTTCACGTTGCGGAGCAGCACGCCCTGGTTGCGCACGTCGCGGAAGCCGAGCGAGAGCAGGCTCTTGGCCGCCTTGCCGAGCAGCGGCGTGACCTGGTTGGCGTGGTTCACGTGCGTGTGCAGCGCGAGCGCGGTGCCGCGCTCGAAGGCCTTCTTGGCCAAACGACCAAGGCCGTCCTGCACCTCCGGCTGCAGGAAGTGCTGCGGCACGCCCATCAGGCCCTTCGAGGCGAGGCGGATGTCCTTGATGTTGTCGATGTCGAGCAGCGCCGACACGAACGGCTCGAGCGACTGGATGGGCAGGTTGGCGATGTCGCCGCCGCTCACCACCACGTCGCGCACCTGGGGCGTCGCGCGCAAGTAGTCGAGCATCTGCGCGTGGCGGTCCTTCTGCTGCACGTTGAACTTCAGCTTCTTCACCTGCGGCACGCTGTTGCCGACGAGGTCCATGCGCGTGCAGTGGCCGCAGTACTGCGGGCACGTCGACAACATCTCCGCGAGCACCTTGGTCGGGTAGCGGTGCGTCAGGCCCTCGACCTTCCACATCTCCTGCTCGTGCAGCGAATCGCGCGACGCGTGCGGGTGGCTCGCCCACTCGGTCTTGCGGTCCGAGAACGCGGGCAGCATGTAGCGGCGCAGCGGATCCTCGCGCAGGTTCGCCACGTCCATCGTGTTGATCATGTGCGGCGTGATCAAAATGGACATCGTCGCGCGCTCGGCCTGGTCCTTCTCCAGGTCCAAGAGCAGGTCGTCGGAGATGAGGTCGCCGAGCGCGGCCTTCAGTTCCTTGAGGTTCTTGACCGTGTGCTTGCGCTGCCAGGTCGCGTCCTCCCACTGCGCCACCGTCACGTCGCGATAGCCCGGCAGGCGCGTCCAGTCGGGCTCCACGAACTTGCGATCGAGCGGATACTTGAACGGCTGCGGCGACGTCACGGGAGGCCTCCGAACACGAAAGGTGCGCTCGTGTACTCTTGCAGCACGGGCGGGTCAAGACGCAGCCGCCCAGGGCTGTCCATTCTCTTGACACGACCGACAGTGCGAGCGTCAACTACTCGCGTGCGCACGTGTCCAGAGTGTCAGAACGCCTATGAAGACGAGATCCTCCATTGCCCGGAGGACGGCTTCAACCTGTCCGGCATCGAGCCGGTGGACGAGCTCATCGGGCGCAGCATCGGCAGCTACAAGATCACCAAGCCGCTGGGCAAGGGCGGCATGGGCGCCGTCTACCGCGCCGAGCACCCCATCATCGGCTCGAAGGTCGCGATCAAGTTCCTGCACCCGCAGTACGCCAACGATCAGAAGATCGTGGACCGCTTCTTCAACGAGGCGCGCGCGGTGAACATGATCGGGCACGACAACGTGCTCAAGATCGCCGACCTCAACATCACCGACGACAACCGGCACTACTTCATCATGGAGTTCCTGCAGGGCAAGGCCTTGCAGAACATCGTCAAGCCCAACCAGCCCATCCCGCTGGAGGTGGCTGGCCCCATCCTGCTCCAGTGCTGCGCCGCGCTGCAGGCCGCGCACGACAAGGGGATCATCCACCGCGACCTGAAGCCCGACAACATCTATTTGATTACTTTGAACGGGCGCAAGAACTTCGTCAAAGTCGTCGATTTCGGTATCGCGAAATT
>JAFEBC010000986.1 GCA_018266095.1 Deltaproteobacteria bacterium | reverse complement strand
GTCGCGCCAGGCGGGAGATCGACGCCGCTGATGCGCTCCTGGATGCGCTGCCGCGACCAGTAGTCCTCGACGCCATCGCGGAACACGAGCGTGATGAGCGAGAGGCCGAAGGTGCTGCGCGAGCGCATGACCGCGAGGCCGGGGATGCCGTTGAGCGCGCGCTCGAGCGGGATGGTGACCTGCTCCTCGACCTCCTCGGCGGCGCGGCCGTTGTACTGCGTGATCACCTGCGAGGTGGCGTCGGCGATGTCCGGATACGCCTCGAGGTTGAGCTCGGTCCACGAGTAGTAGCCGAAGCCGCCGATGAGCAGGAACACCGCCAGCACCAGCCAGCGCTTGGACAGACACAGCTCGACGAAGCGGTCGATCATTGCAGCAGCACCGCGTTCTTGGTGACCACCGGCTCGTCCTTGTCGAGGCCGCGCGCGATCACGGTCACGTCACCGACTTGATCGCCGGGATCCACGAACCGCTTCTCGAACGCGCCCGCGGCCGTCTGCACCAGCACGTAGCTCTTGTTGCCCTCGAGCAGGAGCGCAGTGGTCGGGATCACCACGTCAGCCTCGGGCACGCTCGAGAACGTCACCGTGGCGAACATGCCGGGCTTGAGCCGCGTCTTCGGGTTGGGGAAGGCCACGCGCACCTTGACCGTGCGCGTGTCGGGGTCGAGCAGGTCGCCGACGAAGAGCACCTTGCCCTTGAAACTCTCGCCCGGGTACGCCGCGAACGAGGCCAGCGCCTCGTCGCCCTGCTGCACGCGGCGCAGGTCACGCTCCTGCACGCTCGCGGTCAGCCACACCTGGCTCAGGTCGGCCACCGTCATCAGCGCGGCGTTCGGATCGTTCCTGAACTCGCCCAGGCCCACCGCGAGATCGATCACGCGGCCCGGCACCGGCGAGCGCACCACCAGCGGCCGCCCGAGCTGTCCGGGATCCGAGCCGAGCACGCGCAGGCGCACCGTCGCGCGATCGAGCTCTGCGACCGCCAGCGCACGATCCGTCTCCGCCTGCTCCACGTCACGCTGCGCGCCGATCTTGTTCGCCGTCAGATCCTTCTGCCGCGCCAGCGTGCGGTCCGCCTGCTGCAGGCTCGCCCGCGCGCGCTGGTAGTCGCTCTGCGCGGCCACCAGGTCGGGCGCATTGATGGTGAACAGCGGCTGGCCCTTGGCCACCGTCTGCCCGAACTGAACGTGGAGCGCGGTCACGCGTCCCGCGAGCGGCGGATAGATGCGCGCGAGCTTCGACGGATCGGCCTCCACGGTGGCGGGCGCCAGCGTCTGCGTGCGCACCACGCGCTTCTCGGCCGGCGTGATGGCGAGCTGTTGGCGCAGCGGCGACGCCTCCGGCACCAGCACGCGCGCGCCCTCTCGCGTGAACGGCGCGACGTCGGTGGCGGCAGCGTCCGGCTTGCCCTTGCTGCACGCGCACCAGAGCAGCGCGCACAGCGAGATCACGCGGAGAGCAGAGGGCATCGAGCACCGTTCCGGGGTAGGTCCGCCGACTCCTCTAGCGCACGTTTCCC
>JAFEBC010000985.1 GCA_018266095.1 Deltaproteobacteria bacterium | reverse complement strand
TGTGCACCAGCCCGGACGTGCGCGGGAGCTTGAGCGCCACCGGCTGCTTCAGGAGCCCGTCGGCGCGCGCGGCGAGCCACACCACGCCCATGCCACCCTCGCCCAGCGGCCGCAGCAGGCGATAGCGGCCCACGAGCTGATCGGCGGCCAGCGAGTCCTTGCGCGGCCCGGCGCTGCCCGTGTCCACGCCCGGCAAGGTGTCGATGGGCGACGGCTCGTGCTCCCGCGCGAGCAGCTCGCGCAGCTTGCCGACGTGCTGCTGCTGCGGTTGGGGCAGCGCCAGGAACCACGCTTCGCGCTGCGCCTCGGGCACGTCGAGCGCCTGGTCGAGCAGCTCGTCGAGCGCGCCGAACGCGGCCGGATCCAGCTTCTCACCGTTGGGGTTCATTCGAGCGCCTTCGCGAGCCAGAGGCGCGCCTTCACCCAATCGCGGCGCGCGGTGCGTTCCGTGACCTCGAGTGCCTCACCGATCTCTGCGTCCGTCAAGCCCGCGAAGTAGCGCATGGTGACCACCTCCGCCATGCGCGGCGAGAGCTTGGCCAGCTCGTCGAGGGCCTCGTGCACGATGAGCAGCTTCTCGTCGGACTCGTCGACGGCAGGGGTGTTCTCTCCGAGCGTCTCGCGCTCGTGCGGACCGCCGCGCCGCTCCGCGCTCCGGCGCCGCGCGAAGTCGACGATGATGTTGCGCATGGCGCGCCCGGCATAGCGCAGGAAGTGCTTGCGGTCCTCGAGCTGGAGGTGCCGCGCGGCCGCGAAGCGCACGTACCACTCGTGCACGAGGCCGGTGGTGTCGAGCAGCGTGTTGCGGCGCGCGTTGCGCAGGCGCTGGCGCGCGAGGTCGCGCAGATCCTCGTAGGTGGCCTGGAAGAGCTGCTCGGCAGAGCGGGGATCACCCGCGCGCACGCGCACGAGGAGGTCGGTGACATCGGCGGGGTCGGCGAGGGTCACTTGAGACGAAGGTAGCATGTCGCGCCGTGAGCGTCGCCCCGCGATCCGTCACTTCGCACAGCGCGCCACGCCTTGGACCACGCTCGAGCCGCAGGCGACCGTCGCGCCGTCGCCGGTGCCCAGGACCGAGACGCAGGCGCCGCCGATGGCCGCGCACGCGTCTGCGCCCGTCTGCGAGAGGCCCGACCAGGTGACGTGGGTGTTCCAGCCCGCGGACGCGAGCGTGGCCGTCTTGCAGCGGGCGACGACGTTGTAGCCGGCCGAGCCCGTGGGCGAGGAGCACGCGGGCGAGCCGCTGTCGTTGCCGGCGTAGAACACGTCGACGCACTCGGCGTCGCTCTCCACGCAGCGCACGTTGGGGTAGAGCGTGGTGTTCGACCACGTCACCGTCAGGTTCCAGCCGTCGGCGGCGGTGGGCGGGCGGCAGAGCGCGGCCTGGCTGTAGCCGCTGTTGCCGATGTCCTGGCCGCAGGGGTAGGTGCCGCCGCTCGCGCCCACTTGGTAGGTCGTGGTGCACGCGGCGCCGATGCGCCCGCACTCGACGTGGCCCGATGAGGTGCTGTTGCTCCAGAGCGCCACGCGATCCCAGCCGTCGGCGTCGGTGCGCGCGCGGCAGAGGGCCGCCTGCGTGTAGCCGGTGTTGCCGATGAGCTGGCCGCAGGGATACGTGCCGCCGCTCTGGCCGGTCTGGTAGGTGGTGACGCACACCGCGCCGGTGCGCGCGCACTCGAAGTTGCCGGTCGAGCCGCTGTTGCTCCAGAAGGCCACGCTGTCCCAGCCGTCGGCGGGCGTGCGGCCGCGGCAGAGGGCCACCTGCGTGTAGCTGACGTTGCCGATGGTCTGGCCGCACGGATAGGTGCCGCTGCTCGAGCCGCCCGCCTGCACCGTGCTGACGCAGACGGCGCC
>JAFEBC010000984.1 GCA_018266095.1 Deltaproteobacteria bacterium | reverse complement strand
CCACGAAGCTGTCGGTCACCGACACGATGCGATCGGCGCGCTTGTAGAGCCCCTTCTCCACCAGCTCCAGCGCGCGCACGGGCAGCGAGCCCTCTTTCAGCGCGCCCACCGCCACGATGCTCTTCGGCCACAGATCGCGCACCTCGAGCACGAACGGCACGCGCAGCACCGTGGCGAGCCACGCCCCACTCACAGCCGTCAGGATCTGCGGCGAGGTGGCGATGAGCACTTGCGGCCGCTTGGCGAGGACGGGCCCCAGCGCCGCCGACGAGAGCGCGAACGAGCCGTAGTTGAGCGCGCGCCGCACGAGGCCCTTGTTCGCGGCCGCGTGGATGGGCACGCGCAGCACCTGGACGCCGTTCAGCTCGGGCCGCGTCTCGCGCCGGATGAGCTCGCCGCGGTACTCGGGCGGGATGACGCCGGTCGGGTGGTTGGGGAAGCCCGTGAGCACCGTGACGTCGTGACCCAGCGCCGCCCACTCGCGCGAGAGCTCGGACACGCGGGCCGCGGGCGCTCCCATCTCCGGCGGAAAGTATTGGCTCACATAGAGGATGCGCATCGGCTCACTTCGTGTCGGCGGCCAGCTTGGGTCCGGTCGGCATCCCGCCCGCGAGCGCGATCTGCAGCTCGGCGCCGGGCGCGCGCACGATGAGCTGCGAGTCGGTGGCCCGCGCGGAGAGCGAGGGCGCGAGGAACGCGTAGGTCACCACGTCGTACTCATCGGGCGCGATGCGGACGGTCGTGCGCGGCGCGAGCTTGCCGAAGCCCTGCGCGAGCCATCCCTGGCGCGGCCCCGTCTCGCTGCCGCGGATGAGGTCGACGACGCGCCCGCGCACCACGTGGAGCTGCAGCGAGCGCCCGCCCGGACCCAAGAGGAACACCACGCCGCCCGCCTCGGCCGCGTTCCAGCCCGGATCGAGCGGCACGTGGTCGAGGATCTCCTTGGCGCGCTTCTGCTTCCTCATGCCGCTCAGGCGATCGAACACCACCACCGCGCGGCCCGGCCACATCAGGAGCGCGCGCTCCTGCGTGAACGTCGCGGCCTTGAGCTTGCCGCGCAGGAGGCGCACGCGCTTGTCCACCGCGATCTCGTCGAGGAGCTGCGCCTTGCCCCGCTTGCCCACGCGGAAGCTCTTCCACACCTCGTCGCTGCCCTGGCCGTCGACGGTGACGCACGCGTGCGCCGCGCCCGAACGCTCGAACCAGCGCGTCTCGTCGTCCTCGTAGGTGGACACGCCGCTGTCGGTGACCACCGGCGTGCCGCCCCAGAACAGCTCATACGAGAGCGCGTCCGCGTGCCCGTGGCCCGGGTTGTCGCGCGGGCCGATGGGGCCGGTCTCGAAGAGGAGCTCGCTGCCGCCCTCGCGCAGGATGGTCCAGCCCGTGTCGGGCAGCTCGATGCGCGTCTCCGGCTCGCTGCCGAACGACTGCTCGAGCAGGTTCATTCGGATCGCGCGCCGGATCGCGTCCTGCGCGACGGGGATCATGTGCGGCGCAGAGTCGTTCAGGCCCGGCCAGGTGCCGTCGGGCCGCCGCGTGCGCACGAGCCACCTCGCCATCTTCGAGAGCTCGTCCTTGATGGCCGGCGGCTG
>JAFEBC010000983.1 GCA_018266095.1 Deltaproteobacteria bacterium | reverse complement strand
TGAAGCTGCTGCTCGAGGAGCGCGGCGTGCGCAAGGTCATCCTCGGCTGACAGGCGCGGCCTGGCTCCCTCTCTTGGGCCTCGCATGGCCCTGGCGCGGAAGATCCGGCCCCGCCCGGCGTTCTTCAGTAGTTCTACGCAAGCAAAAGCCAGGAGGGATATTCCAGTATCAATGCGCTTTTCCACCCCCTTCTCTTCCAATCCGGTCCGCTCGTCGGGTAGTGTCCTGTAGCTCCTGAGGAGGTCTTGTGAGTACCCGTGTGTTGCTCGTCGCCGCCGAAGGGGCTCACCGCGACGCCGACGTCGCCTTGTTCGGCGGCGCCGGCATGGACGTTGAGCTCGCCGCCACCGGCCGCGAAGCCAGCCAGAAGCTCGCTGACCAGCATGAACTCGTCGTCCTGTCGCGCGAACTCGCGGACATGGACGGCATCGATCTCTTGCGCACGCTCAAGGCGCAGGACGACGAGTTCACGCCGGTGCTGATGATCGCCGCGGGCGAGGGCGCGCCAGAGCGCGTGCAGATGTTGCAGGCGGGCGCCGACGAGGTGGTCGATCGCCGCGTCGAGCCCGACGAGCTGCTCGCGCGCGCGCGGGCGCTCCTGCGACTCAAGAGCACGCACGACAAGGTCCGCGCGGTGCAGCGCGATCTCGAGCGCCTCGTCGTCAGCGATCCGCTCACCGGCCTCTTCAACCGGCGCGCGCTGCTCGACCGGCTCAAGCAGGAGTTCGGGCGCTACGGGCGCACCAAGCTGCCGCTCGCGCTGGCGATGGTCGACCTCGACGGCTTCAAGCCCATCAACGACATGCACGGGCACCTCGTCGGCGACCGCATGCTGCGCGACGTGTCCGAGGCGCTCCTGAGCTCCATCCGCACCATCGACATCGCGGCCCGCTACGGCGGCGACGAGTTCGCGCTGGTGTTCCCGCAGACGGACGCGCCGGGCGCGGTGCGCGTGTGCGAGCGCATCATCCGCAACGTGGGCGCGGTGGCGGTTCCGGTCGAGCACGGCGTCGCGCGCGTGACGTGCTCGGTGGGCGTGGCGTTCTTCCCCGAGTCGGGCATCCAGGCGCCCGAGGATCTGCTGCGCACCGCAGACGACGCGCTCTATCGGGCCAAGCGCCTGGGCCGCAACCGGCTCTGCGCGATCCGCAGCATCGAGACGGTCCAGGCCAGCGCGTAGCCAGACGGTCCGCGCGCGCTTCCGTGGCTTGAGGCTCAGATCAACTGCGAGGCTTCGACGCGTCACCTTTCGGTTCCACGAGCTCGCGCACCTCGCCGGTGATCAGGCGCGCGCCGCGCTCCCACCGAGCGTACATCCACGCCCACTCGGCCACGACGGCGACGCGGTTGCGGAAACCAATCAGATACATGATGTGCACGAACAGCCACGCCAGCCAGGCGATGAAGCCGGTCAAGCGAATGCCCTTGGTCTCGGCGACGGCGGCCGCGCGCCCGATGGTGGCCATCGAGCCCTTGTCGAAGTAGCGGAACTCCTCGCGGGGCTGCCCCTTCGCTTCGCGCAGGAGCTGCCGCGCGACGAAGCGGCCGCCCTGGATCGCCGCGGGCGCGACGCCGGGGACGAGCTTGTCGCCCCACTTCACCGCGGCCAGATCGCCGATCACGAACACGTCGCTGTGTCCGGTGATGCTCAGGTCCTTCTCCACCGCCACGCGCCCCGCGCGATCGAGCGGCACGCCGAGCGTCTTGGCGAGCGGCGAGGCGGCCACACCCGCGGCCCACACCACCGTGCGCGCGCGGATCTTGCTCGCGCCCAAGGTCACGCCCTCTGCGTCGATCGCCGTCACCGGCACACCGAATGAGAGCTCGACGCCCATCTTCGCCAGGCGCTTGGCGGCGTCGGCAGAGAGCGGCTCGGAGAACGCCGAGAGCACGCGCGGTCCGGCTTCGACGAGCAGCACGCGCGCGCTCGCCGGATCGATGTGGCGGAAGTCGCGCCGCAGCACGTTGCGCGCGATCTCGGTGAGCGCCCCCGCGAGCTCCACGCCCGTCGCGCCCGCGCCCACCACCACGAAGGTCATCCACGCCTTGCGCAGCTCCGGATCCGGCTCGCGATCGGCCGCCTCGTACGCGAGCAGCACGCGGCGGCGGATCTCCAGCGCGTCCTCCAGCGACTTGAGCCCCGGTGCGTGCCGTTCCCACTCGTCGTGCCCGAAGTAGGCGTGCGTGGCGCCCGTCGCGACCACCAGGCGATCGTAGGGGACCTCGCCGTCGCGCAGCACCACGGCCTTGCGCGCGGTGTCGATCGACATCACCTCGCCCAGCACCACGTCGATGTTCCTGGCGTGACGGAACACGCGCCGGATGGGCATCGCGATCTCGCCCGGCGACAGCGCGGCGGTGGCCACCTGGTAGAGCAGCGGC
>JAFEBC010000982.1 GCA_018266095.1 Deltaproteobacteria bacterium | reverse complement strand
TGGGGAGCATCGAGACCTTCTACCTGGGCGACAACGCGCGCGCCGCCCAGGCCATGCGCGAGGCGAGCCGGCTCCCGGGAGCGCCCGCCTATGTGCCGTTCCTCGCCACCCGCCTGCAGGCCAACGCCGGCGACCTCGACTCCGCCGAATCGATGGCGCGCGAGATGGCGGAGCAGTCCACCGAGGAGGGCACGCGCCGCGAGTGGGAGGCCCGCCTCGTCGACCTCGCGGCCGAGCGCATCGCCCTGCAGATCGACGCCGCGAGCGCCCGCTACAAGGCGCGCACCGGGCAGAACCCGCTCAACGTGCTGGCCCTGGTGACCTCGCGCGATCTCACCGAGCTCCCCATCGATCCGCGCGGGGGGACGTTCTCGATCGACGCCGACGGGATGGCGCAGTCGACGGCGGGCCGGCGCCTCAAGTACCGCGGCAAGGGAAACTCGTTCGGCTTGGAGGTCAAGTGACAGGCCAGCTCCAACACGTCGGCACGCTGATGGGCAACACCGTCCGCGAGCTGGTGCGCAGCAAGGTGCTCTACAACCTGGTCGTGTTCGCGGTGCTCTTCATCGCCAGCTCGATGTTCGTGGCGCAGCTCACCATCGGCGAGTGGGACCGCGTGATCCTCGACATGGGGCTCGCGGCCATCCACCTCTCCGGCGTCCTCATCGCGATCCTCATCGGCGTGGGGCTGGTGGCCGGAGAGATCGAGCGCAAGACCATCTTGCCCACGCTGGCGCGGCCGCTCTCGCGCGGCACGTTCCTCTTCGGGCGCTTCGTCGGCCTCGGGCTCATCCTGGCCGCCAACGTGCTGGTGATGATCGGCGTGCTCGGGGTGGTGCTGCACCTCGCCGGGTACGGGCTGCCGCTCGTGGCGGTGCAGGCGGCGCAGCTCATCTTCATCGAGCTGTTGGTGCTGGCGGCGGCGGCCATCTTCTTCGCCACCTTCACCACGCCGATCCTGGCGAGCGCGTTCTCGCTGTCGCTGTTCCTCATCGGGCACCTCTTGTCGGACCTCAAGGCCTTCGGCGCGCGCGGGAGCACCTCGGCGGTGACGCGCGGGCTGATGAACGCGCTGTACTTCGTGCTGCCCGATCTCGAGCTCCTCAACGTGAAGTCGCAGGTGACGAGCGGGATCGCGCTGCCGCCCGGGAGCGTGATGTCGGCGAGCGTGTACGGGCTCGCGTACGCGGCGGTGCTGCTGCTCCTGGGCGTGATCGTGTTCGAGTCGCGCGACCTGAAGTGAGCGGCGCGGCGGGCCGGGCTGGCGCTAGTTGTCGAGCTCGTCGTCGGGCGCGTCCGAGCCTTCGATCTTCTTGGCGCGGTGGCGGAACTGGCGGAAGGTCAGGCCGAGGAGCGTGGCCGCGTCCTTCTTGACGCCGTTCGCCTGGCGCAGCGCGCGCTCCATGAGCTGGGCCTCGAGGCCGGCGAGGTGCGCCTCGAGGGAGAAGCCGGGCGGCAGCGGGCCGCTGTCGCTCATGGGGCCTGGCGCCGCGGACGGCATGGCCCGCAGGGGGCCGGGGAGCGCGTCGACGGTGACCTCGGGCCCGTCGGCGAGGGTCACGGCGCGCTCGATGAGGTTCTCGAGCTCGCGGACGTTGCCCGGGAAGTCGTACTCGTCCAGGCGCTTGCGCGCGGCCAGCGAGAGCGCGAGCGACTCGGCGCCACGCTCGGCGGCGAAGCGGCGCAGGAAGTGCTCGGCGAGGCGGATCACGTCCTCACGGCGCTCCCGCAGCGGCGGCACGCGGAGCTGGATGACGTTGAGCCGGTAGTAGAGGTCCTCGCGGAAGCGCCCCGCGCGCACCTCCTGCGCCAGGTCGCGGTTGGTGGCGGCGATGAGGCGCACGTCCACCTCGAGGTCCTCGTTCGAGCCCACCGGCCGGATGCGGCGGTCCTGGATGGCGCGCAAGAGCTTGACCTGCAGCGCCAGCGGGAGCTCGCCGATCTCGTCGAGGAAGAGGGTGCCGCCGCGCGCCGCGGTGAAGAGGCCGTCCTTGGCGGTGGCCGCGCCGGTGAACGCGCCCTTCACGTGGCCGAAGAGCTCGCTCTCGATGAGGCCCTCGGGGATGGCGCCGCAGTTCACGGGCACGAACGAGCCCTCGCCGCGGGTGCTGCGCTTGTGCAGCGCGCGCGCGATGAGCTCCTTGCCGGTGCCGCTCTCGCCTGTGACCAGGACGGTGGTGCGGGTGGGCGCGACCTTCTCCACGAGCTGGTAGACGGCCTGCATGG
>JAFEBC010000981.1 GCA_018266095.1 Deltaproteobacteria bacterium | reverse complement strand
CTTCCCGGTGCTCACGTCCCAGAGCACGATGTGGCCCGCGCTGTCGCCCACCGCGACGCGCTTGCCGTTCGGCGACACGGCGAGCGCGCTGCCCGAGAGGAAGCCCTTGGGCGCGTCGTAGCCGATGATGCGCGCGCCCGGCGTCACGGACCACAGGCGCAAGCGGCCGTCGCGGTTGGCGGACGCGAGCCGCGTGCCGTCCGCGGAGAGGCCCACCACGGTGACCGCGTCCTCGCCTTCGATCTGCGCCACCAGCGCCTGCGCCGCGGCGTCGGCGAGCGTCAGCGTGCTGTCCGAGCCGAGCACGCCGATGGGCCCCTCGGTGGAGAACGAGAGCGCCTTGATCGGTCCCTGCGGGCCGTTGATGCGCACGAGCTGCAAGGTGGAGTCGGCGTCGTAGAAGCGCACGGTGCCGTCGTTGGCGCCGGTGACGATGACCTTGCCGCCGGGCGCGAACCCCAGGCCGTTGATGGCCGCGTGGCCCGCGCTGCGGATGACGCGCGAGTCGATCCTCTGTCCGGGACGCGAGGGCAAGGGAGACCACGCGCGGATCGCGCCGTCGTCGTCCGCGGTCACCAGCATGCGGCCGTCGGGAGGGAAGGCGACGCCGGTGACCTGCGCGGCGTGACCTTCGAGGTGCGCCAGCAGGTGCCCGCCGAGATCGTAGACGCGCGCCGTGCGGCCCTCGCCAGTGGCGATCTTCGAGCCATCCGCCGTGAACGCGATGGCGGCCACCGCGCCCTTGGTGTCGAGCTTGCCCTTCGCCTCGCCGCCCTGGCCGTCGAACAGATACGCGCCCGCCGGCCCCGCCAGCGCCACCACGGTGCCGTCGCTGCTGAACGCGATCGACGAGATGGCGCCCTCGATGCCTTCGAGGTTCGCGATGGGCTTTCCGTTCGCGCCGTCGAGGAGCTGGGCCGGGACGCCCGTCATCGCCACCGCGATGCGCTTGCCGTCCGGCGACAGGGCCACCGCGTCGGCCGGCCCTGGGAGCTGCACACGCAAGGTCGGCGAGAGCTCGTACGGTCCTCTGTGCGCCG
>JAFEBC010000980.1 GCA_018266095.1 Deltaproteobacteria bacterium | reverse complement strand
GCTCCGCCACCCGCCCGTGAGCTGCTCCTTGGCGCTCACCGAGAGCAGGCCATCCGCGTCCACCGCGAACGTGACCTGCACGCGCGCCATGCCGGCCGGGAGCGGCGGGATGCCACGCAGCGTGAACTTCGCCAGCGAGCGGCAGTCCTGCACCAATTCGCGCTCGCCTTGGACGACATGGATGTCCATGCCCGTCTGGCCGTCGGCGTAGGTGGTGAACTCCTGGGCCGCGCTGGCGGGGATGGTGGTGTTGCGCAGGATGAGCTTCTCGACGAGGCCGCCCATGGTCTCGAGGCCGAGCGAGAGCGGCGTGACGTCGAGGAGGAGCACGTCGTGCTGCGGGGACTCGGCCGTGAGCAAGTCGGCCTGCACCGCGGCGCCCAGCGCGACGACCTCGTCGGGATTGAGGTCCGAGAGGGGCTGAAGGCCGAACACCTCGGCCACATAGGCGCGCACCGCGGGCACGCGCGTCGAGCCGCCCACGAGGATGACGCCGTCGAGCAGGGGACCGGACTCGGCGCCGTTCCCGCTCGGCACGCGCACGCCCGCGTCCTTGAGCGCGCGCTTGCAGGCCGTGCCCGTCTTCTCCAAGAGCGGCCGGATGAGCGCGTCGAACTCGCTGCGCGCGATGGTGTGCGTGCGCGGACCCTGCGGGCCCTCGAGCTTCAGCTCGACCGAAGCCGCGTCGGTCAGCGCTTCCTTGGCGTGCTTGGCGGCGTCGATGGCGCGGCGGATGAGCCCCGCGTCGGCCCCCGCTCCCGTGCGCGCGTCCTTGGTGATGGCCACGTCCACGCCGTGCTCGCGCAGGACCACGCTCGCCAGCGCGCGGTCGAAGTCGTCGCCGCCGAGGGCCGAATCGCCGCCCACGGACTTCACCTCGAAGACGCCGTCGACGAGCTTCAAGATGGAGATGTCGAACGTGCCGCCGCCCAAGTCGTAGACCGCGAACGTGCCCTGCTTGTTCTTGTCGAGCCCGTACGCGAGCGCGGCCGCGGTGGGCTCGTTCAGGAGCCGCAGCACCGAGAGCCCCGCGAGCCGGCCCGCGTCCTTGGTGGCCTGGCGTTGCGCGTCGTCGAAGTAGGCCGGGACGGTGATCACGGCCTCGTTCACGGGCTGGCCGAGGTCGGCCTCCGCGCGGACCTTGAGCGCCTTGAGGATCTCCGCCGACACCTCGACCGCGGTCACCTGCGCGCCCGCGACCTCGAAGCGAACGGCACCAGCGGCGCCCGCATCATCCACGAAGCGATACGGCGACAGCCGGCGCGTCTCGGCATCCGCGGACGACTTGCCCATGAAGCGCTTCACGGAGATGAGCGTGTCCTGCGGATCGCGCGCGGCCAACGCCCGCGCGGCCCGGCCCACGATCGGCGCCTCGTCCTTGCCGAAATGCACCACGCTCGGCACCAGCGTCGACAGCGAGCCGTCGGGCTGCGGATCGAGCGGCAGGCACTCGGCCTTGCCCGCGCCGCCCCCTGCCTGCGCGCGCACGACCGCGAGCAGCGAATTGGTCGTCCCGAGGTCGATGCCGACCGCGAGCGTCGGACACGCTTCCTTGATCTTGCTCTCGCCGGGCTCGGAGATGTCGAAGAGCGCCATACCTTAAACCTCCGCCCCGCGGCCCTCGACCTCGTCGAGATACCGCGCGTAGTAGCGCAACCGCGCGACCTGCTCGGCCGCTTGCATCGCCGAGGTCTTGCGCGTGGAGTCGTCGGTGCACGTCTCGATGGCGCCCAAGAGCTGCCCCACGCGCGCGAGCGTGTCGTCGCGCTTCACCTTCATCGCTGACGCGAGCCTGGCCACGGCGTCAGGCCCGCCCTCGAGCTTGGCGTCCATCAGCTTCTCGCGGTCGTCCATCATCTCCTCGAGGAACTCGGGCGCCATCTCCACCTTGACCACCGGCAGCTCGTGCGCGTGCCGCGGGCCCTCGCCGGCGAGGTGGATCCCGTGCAGCTCCAAGAGGTGCTCCGCGCGCCGCGCCGGGTCCTTCAGCGTGCGGAACGCGTCGTTCAAGATGGTCGTCTGCTCCAGCGCGAAGCGCCGCTCATTGGCCGCCGCGCGCAGGAAGCGATCCGGATGCAGCTTGCGGCTCAAGGCCCGGAACTTGTCCTCGAGCATCGCGGCCTCGAGCGCGTACACGCGCGGCACGCCCAGCACCGCGAACTTGTCGATGACCAGCGCCTCCCCCTGCTTGCGCGCCG
>JAFEBC010000097.1 GCA_018266095.1 Deltaproteobacteria bacterium | reverse complement strand
GAAGGCGGCGACGCGGACTGGGGCGCAGACGCCAACGCAAGCGCCAACGCCAACGCAAACGCCAACGCCAACGCAAACGCAAACGCAAACGCCAACGCAAACGCAAACGCCAACGCAAACGCCAACGCAGACGCCAACGCCAACGCCCGCGCCGAAGGCATCGCACAGCGCGCCCCCCGCGAAGCCCTCGGTCAACTCCAAGCATGCCCTGCCGCCGCCAGGTGCGCCGAGACCGGCCGCTCCCAAGCCGGCCGCTCCCAAGCCGACGGTGCAGAAGCCCGCGCCCACCGCGTCGCCGGCGAAGCCCGCGCCCACAGAGGCGCCGCAGGATCCCTCGGTGGCGCCGACCGCGGCGGACACGGCGCGGGCCGCGAAGAAGGCGCGCGACGATCGCGACGCGGCGGCGAAGGCGATCCAGCAGATGCAGGCCGCGGCCGCGCAGACTGCGGCGAGCGAGGCCGCGCAGACGCTGCCCTCGGCGAAGCTCTATGTGGTCAGCGATCCGCTCGGCGCCACGGTGACGGCGGCCTGGAACGGCAAGTCGGCGGCGGGGCAGACGCCGTTCGTGTTCAAGGTGCGGCGCGGCGCGCAGGTGACGGTGACGGTGTCGAAGGCGGGCTTCGTGCCCTCCGTGCAGCAGGTGGACGCCAAGGTGACGCAGGCGGTGGTGGTCCAGCTCAAGCCGGACGCGCGCTGAGGCACGCGCCCGCCTTCAGGCCGAGAGCGACGCGGGCGCGTCGAGCGCGCGCTTCATGCCCTGGGCGGCGCTCTCGAATGCCAGCGGGCCGCGCTCCAGGCGGAACGGGCCGAGGCGAGGGAGGTCGGGGATGACGACCGACGCCATCTCCTTGCGCGCGGGCACGCGCAGCGCCGGGCTCGACCTGCGGCGCCAAGGCGAGCGCGACGCGAGGTGGTGATAGAGCACGCGGCCCTCGCGCGGTGCGCCGGCGAGGCCGTGGCGATCGAGGACGCCGCCGTCGGCGCAGGGGCGGCGCTCGAGCCAGACGGGATGGAAGAGGAAGGGCACGGCACAGGAGGCGCGCAGGGCTTCGGCGAGCGGACCGCGGACGACGACGCGGGTGCTGGCGGAGAGCACGTCGAACACGGACACGGCCAGCGGGCGCTTGCAGCCTTCGAAGGTGCGCGCGGGGAGGCGCTCGTCGAGGAGGCGCTGGAAGAGGTGCCCGCGCAGGAGGCCGGGGCCGGGGCGCGGGTCCCAGAACTGCTCGCGGCGCAGCGAGAAGAGCATGTCGCGGATGGAGGTGGCAGGGAGGCCCGCGCAGTGCAGGCCGGCGACGAGCGCGCCCGCGCTGGAGCCGCAGGCGCGCTCGGGGAGGAGCCCTTCGGACTCGAGCACGGAGAGGACGCCTGCGTGCGCGAAGAAGCCGAAGAAGCCGCTCGAGAGGGCGAGCGTGAAGGGGCGTTCGCGCAGGAATTCGCGGAGGGTCGGTGCAGTCATCGGCACGGACACTATCGCGCAAGGTAGAGTGCGGCCCATGCCTTCCTCGCCGCGTGTCCTCGTGTCGCCCAGCGCGCAGGTGCGCAGGCGGCTGGCGCTGGAGTGGCTCGCGGCGCGGGGTCCCTCGGAGCGCGTGTGCGTGGTGGGCGCGACGGTGGAGGCCGCGTTCGACCTGGTGCGTGAGGCGTCGAAGGCCCGCGCGGCGGCGTTCGGGTGGCAGCGGACGACGCTGGCGCGGCTCGCGGCGGAGTTCGCGCAGGGGCGGCTGGCGGAGCGCGGGCTCGTGCCGGTGGGCGGGCTCGCGCTCGAATCCGTGTGTCACCGGCTTGTGTTCGAGCTGGGACAGGCGGGCGCGCTGGGCTCGCTGCAGCCGGTGGCGGGCAAGCCCGGCCTGGCGCGGGCGCTGGGGCGCACGTTGAGCGAGCTGCGCCTCGAGGGGGCGAACCCGCGCGAGGTCGAGGCGGCGCGCGGCGATCTCGGGCGGCTCCTGGAGCTCTTCGAGGCGGCGCTCGCGCGCGAGGCGCTGGCCGATCGCGCGGAGGTGCTGCTCCACGCGGCGCAAGCTGTGCGGGCGGCGGGCGCGCCAGCCGGCGTGCCCCTGCTCTTCCTCGATGTGCCGGTCGTGCACAGGCGCGAGCGCGAGCTGGTGCAGGCGCTGGTGTCCGGCGTGACCTCCGGCGACGTGCTGGCGATCGCGCCCTTCGGGGACGAGCGCACGATCGCGCAGCTCGAGCTCGCGACTGGCGCGCGGCCCGAGGTGGTGCAGCCGGGCGGAGACGAGCCGCTCGCGGGCGTGCAGCGTCAGCTCTTCGGCGTCGCGCAGGGCCTGGCGCAGACGAGCGCCGTCAGCGTGCTCTCGGCGCCGGGCGAGCATCGCGAGTCGGTGGAGATCGCGCGGCGCATCCTGGCGGAGGTGCGCGCGGGGACGCCGTTCGATCAGATCGCCATCCTCACCCGCAGCAACAACACGCATCGGGTGGCGTTGGAGGAGGCGCTCTCCCGCGCGCGGATCCCGATGTACCTCGCGCGTGGCACCGAGCGGCCGGATCCCTCCGGGCGCGCGCTGCTCGCGCTCTTGCGCTGCGCGGAGGAGGGCCTGTCGGCGAGCGCGTTCGCGGAGTACCTGGCGCTGGGCGAGGTGCCGCGCGAGGAGGGCGTGCGGGCGAACGAGGAGCTGCAACTGCAGCCAGAGGGGGACGCGGGCGAGGCTGACGCGGGAGAGGGCTCGGTGCCCGAGGCCGCGGAGGTGCGCGCGCCCTGGCGCTGGGAGAAAGTCCTGCTGGACGCGGCGGTGATCGGCGGCCTCGACCGCTGGCGCCGGCGCATCGCGGGGCGCGCGCGGCTCATCGAGCGGCAGATCAAGAAGCTCAGCGAGGACGACGCGACCGACGAGGGCAAGCCGCACCCGGAGCGCGAGCACAAAGAGCGTGAGCTCTCGCACCTGCGCGAGCTGGAGGCGTTCGCGCTGCCCCTCTTGGAGCAGCTCGCTGCGCTCCCGCGCGATGGGACCTGGGGCGACTGGCTGCGCGCTCTCGAGGCGCTGGCGCGGCGGGCGCTGCGTGAGCCGGCGCGTGTGCTCGAGGTGCTGGCCGAGCTCCTGCCGCTCGCGCCCGTGGGGCCTGTGTCTCTCTCCGAGGTCCGCCTCTTGCTCGCGGAGCGCCTGTCGGAGCTGCCGGTGCCGCCGCCGGCGCGCAGGTTCGGCCGCGTGTTCGTGGGGCCGGCCGAGGCCGCGCGGGGGCTCTCGTTCGAGGTCGTGTTCGTGCCCGGGCTCGCGGAGCGTGTGTTTCCGCACAAGATCTCCGAGGACCCGCTCCTGCTCGACGCGGCGCGCGTGACGCTGGGGCTGGCCGAGCGGGCCGCCCGGGTGGCGGCCGAGCGTCTGCAGCTCCGGCTCGCGGTCGGCGCGGCGAGGAGGCAGCTCGTGCTCGCGTGGGCGCGCCTCGATCAGCAGACCTCGCGGCCGCGCGTGCCCTCGTTCTATGGCCTGGAGCTGCTGCGCGCCGCCGAGGGG
>JAFEBC010000979.1 GCA_018266095.1 Deltaproteobacteria bacterium | reverse complement strand
CGACCTGGAGCAGATGGGCGTGCACTTCCCCTACCGCGACCGCGTCTGGTACGGCGAGCCGCCGCCTTCGGTGCGCGAGGAGTTCATGCACCAGGCCGCGCTGATGAACCTCGACGGCTACACGGCGTCGGCCTCGTCGGAGAAATTGTCGACGCGCCTGTGGCGCCGCTACGGCGCGCAGGCCTTCGGATTGCTCGAGAGCATCCGCGCCGACCCGCGCATGGCCGAGGTGCTGATCGCCAACGCCGAGTACCTGCGCTGCGAGATCGAGCTGGCCGCGCGCCGCGAGATGATCACGCGCCTGGAGGACTTCCTGCGCCGCCGCTCGAAGATCGCGCTGGTGGTGCACCGGGACGCGATCCGCACGTCCGCGGGGCTCAGGGAGGCGTGCACGATCCTCTTCGGCGCGCACGCGGACGAGCGGCTGCGCGAGAGCTTCCCCGAGGGAGTGTAGTTCGGGCGGGCAAACTGCTCACAGGAAGGAAAAAAGGAAAGAGTCGTGTCTCGGAAGCCGAGACATTGCTGAGAGCGGGCTGGCTCGAACCCGCGATGAGAAGCCCCTTCCTTTTTTCCTTCCTGTGAAGCAGTTGCAGTTGCCTTCCCTTACGGGAAGTGGAAGTTCAGATACACCGCCGACGTCCCCGTGCCGATCGCCGCGGTCGCCGAGCCGTTGCCGCCCAGGTTGCCCACGTTCAGGCCCAGCGCCGTCTTGGCCGCGATCGAGAAGCGGTCGAGCAGGAAGTACTCCGCGCCGATCCCGAAGTTCACGCCGATGTGCGAGATGGTCTGCTCGCGGCCGAAGTCCACGCCCGGCTCGATGAAGCCGAACAGGCGCCCCGCCTGCACGAGGTACATGCGGTAGCCCAGGCCCACATCGAACGCGAAGTCGGTGTTGCCGGTGAGCACCCAGTTCATCGCGATGTCCATGCGCAGCGCGGTGGTGTTGGTGAGGAAGATGCCGCCCGAGAGGCCGGCCCCGCCGCCCGAGGGCGCGAAGAACGAGAGCGTCTTCATGCCGCTCTTGAACGTGGACGTGTCGGTGGTCTGGGCCACCTGCAGCGGCGGCGCGGGAGGGCTGGTGTCTGGCAGCGCGAGCTTGTTGTCGGCGGCGAACGAGGGAGCGGCGAGCAGGCACGACACGATGAGGGACCGCACGAAGATGGACCGCATGACGACCTCCTGTTGGAAACGTCCGTTCACTTCACGCGCCGAGCACCGAGGACACCAGCGCGCGCGCTTCATCGACGATCTGCTGCAGGTGCGTCTCGCCGCGGAAGCTCTCGGCGTAGATCTGGTACACGGCCTCCGTTCCGCTGGGGCGCGCCGCGAACCAGCCGTCCTCCGTGCACACCTTGAGGCCGCCGATGGGCTCGCCGTCCCCGGGCGCGTTGGTGAGCTTGGCCGTGATGGGCTG
>JAFEBC010000978.1 GCA_018266095.1 Deltaproteobacteria bacterium | reverse complement strand
GAGGTGCTGCCCGCGCTGCTCACGCCCGAGGACGCGCTCGCGCACCCGGAGGTCAAGGTCAACGAGAAGGCCAAGCAGGGCAACGTCACCAAGCACGTGAACCTCGCCTTCGGGCCGGTCGACGCGGAGCTCTCGAAGTCCGCCGTGCGCGTCAAGAACCGCTACGTCTACGCCGGCTCCACGCACGCGCCCATCGAGCCGCACTGCGCGGTGGCGCGCGCGGACGCCGACGGCAACCTCACCGTGTGGTCCTCGACGCAGATCCCGCACTACGTGCAGCGCGAGCTGTCGCGCGTCCTGGGCTTGCCGCAGAGCAAGGTGCGCGTGATCCAGCCGCTCCTGGGCGGCGCGTTCGGCGGCAAGAGCGACCCGTTCTCGCTCGAGTTCTGCGTGGCGAAGTTGGCGCTGATGACGGGCCGCCCCGTGAAGCTGCTCTTCACGCGCGAGGAGGTCTTCTACGCGCACCGCGGCCGCCACCCGATGGTGATGGACCTCTCGGTGGGCCTGGACGCGAGCGGCCTCATCACCGCGGTCGACAACGAGGTGCTCATCGACGGCGGCGCGTACGCCAGCTTCGGCATGATCACCGCATATTATGCAGGCCAGCTCCTCACCGGCCCGTACCGCTTCGGCACGTACCGCTTCGACGCGACGCGCGTGTACACCAACAAGCCGCCCTGCGGACCCAAGCGCGGGCACGGCTCGGTGCAGCCGCGCTTCGCCTTCGAGGTCGCGCTCGACGAGGCCGCGCACGCGCTGGGCCTGGATCCCATCGAGGTGCGCAAGCGCAACTTCATCGGCGAGAACGTGGAGACGGTGAACGGCCAGCGCATCACCTCGAACGGCTTCTTGAAGTGCCTCGAAGTCGTCGAGGAGGCGAGCGGCTGGCGCGCGCGGCACGGCGGCAAGCTGGGCCGCGGCAAGGGCCTGGGCGTCGCGGGCTCGATGTACATCTCGGGCACCGCGTATCCGGTGTACCCGAACGAGCTGCCGCAGAGCGGAATTCTGGTGAAGCTCGATCGCTCGGGTCGCGCGACCATCTACTCGGGCGCGAGCGACATCGGGCAGGGCGTGAACACGCTCTTGTGCCAGATCGCCGCGGAGGAGCTGGGCTGCGATCCGCGCGACGTGACCGTGGTGGCCGCGGACACGGATCTGACGCCGGTGGACCTCGGCGCCTACAGCTCGCGCGTGACGTACATGGGCGGGCTCGCGGCGCAGGAGGCCTGCGTGGCGCTGGCGGCGAAGCTCAAGGCGGCCGTAGGCCAGAAGCTCGGCTGCGCGCCCGACTCGATCCGCTTGCAGCTCGGCACCGCGTGCGTCGACAGCGATCCTGCGCGCAACGTCTCGTTCGCGGAGGCCTGTCAGCTCGCCGAGGCCG
>JAFEBC010000977.1 GCA_018266095.1 Deltaproteobacteria bacterium | reverse complement strand
GTCGCGGCCCCCGCGGCGGACTCGAACGTCGTCCTGCAGAAGGACGACGTGAAGAAGGTCGCGCACCCCGCCAAGAAGCTCGCGGGCGTGGCCATCGCCGACAAGGCCGGCGCGCAGCGGGTGAGCGTCAAGACCGACGGCGAGGTGGGCAAGTACACGCTCATCGAGCTCAAGGACCCGGCGCGCCTGGCGCTCGACCTGTCGGGCGTCGAGGGCAAGTCGGCTACGCTTCCCGGGAAGGGCGCGGTCAAGTCGGTGCGCGTGGCCAAGCACGACGGCGGCGTCCGCGTGGTGGTCGACGGCGCCGGCGACAAGATGCCCTCCTATGAGATCGAGCGCCGCGCGGACGGCCTCGAGGTGCGCATCGGCGAGGTCGCGGTGGCCAAGGCCCCTGCGTCGACGCCGGCGAAGATCGAGGCGGCCCGGCCCGAGCCGGTGAAGGCCGCGCCCACGGCGGTCGCGGCGATCGAGGGCAGCAAGATCGCCGTCGCGCCGTCGGTGATCAAGGCGGTCGACCTGCGGCTCATCGAGGGCAAGACCGAGGTGGCGGTGCTGATCGACGGCGCCTACCAGTTCGAGACCTCGCGCGTGGGCACCAACACGGCGGTGCTGACGCTCAAGGGCGTCACGCTGCCGGAGCGCCTCGAGCGCAAGCTGGACGCGAAGGAGCTGAACGCGGGCGTGGAGATGCTGACGAGCTATCGAGTGCCGGGCCAGACCAATGAGGTGCGCATCGTGGCCTCGCTCAAGAACGCGGTGAAGGCCGACGCGCAGGCCGACAAGACGGGCGTGCGCTGGACGTTCGAGGAGCAGCAGAAGCTGGCGGCGGTGCTGCCGCTCGCGCAGACGGCGACCACCAAGGCGGCCGCGGCGGCGTCGGAGGCCAAGGCGCAGACCAACAACGGCAACGTGCTCGACGACAAGAACTACACGGGCCGCCGCGTCGACTTCAACGTGAAGGACATCGACATCAAGAACCTGCTCAACGCCATCGCCGACATCTCGAAGAAGAACGTGATCGTGGCCGATGACGTGAAGGGCACCGTGTCCATCAAGCTGCGCAACGTGCCGTGGGACCAGGCGCTGGACATCATCCTGAAGTCGAAGGGCCTGGGCAAGGAGGAGATCGGCAACATCATCCGCGTGGCCCCGCTGGAGCGCCTGCGCGCCGAGCAGAAGGAGGCGGCTGAGGCCAAGAAGGTGCAGCAGACCTTCGAGCCGCTCAAGGTGCGCCTGGTGTCGGTGAACTACGCGACCGCCTCGGGCATGGCGGACAAGATCAAGGACACGCTCAGCGACCGCGGCACGGTCTCGGTCGACACGCGCACCAACACGCTCATCATCAAGGACGTGCAGGAGGCGCTGCTGCGCGCCGAGGCCATCGTGCGCAACCTGGACACGCAGACTCCCGAGGTGCTCATCGAGAGCCGCATCGTCGAGGCGAGCACGACCTTCTCGCGCCAGGTCGGCATCCAGTGGGGCGGCAACGTCGCCTTCGGGCCGTCCACGGGCAACCCGACGGGCTTGGTGTTCCCCAGCATCCTGCAGGTGGCGGGCGCCGCCGACGACGCGAACGGCTCGTCGAACGGCCTGGGCACCACGCAGCCGAACTTCGCGGTCAACATGCCGGCCCCCATCGGCGCCGGAGCAGGCGGCGGCGTCGGCTTCACCTTCGGCAGCGCCGGTGGAGCCGCGAACCTGAACCTCCGGCTCTCGGCCGCGGAGTCGAACGGTACGCTCAAGACCATCAGCTCCCCCCGCGTGGTGGCGCTGGACTCGGTCGAGTCGACCATCGGCCAGGGCGTGTCGATCCCGTTCAGCCAGGTGTCGGCGGCCGGCGTGAACACGACCTTCATCGACGCCAAGCTCGAGCTCAAGGTGCAGGTGCACGTGACGCAGGAGGGCTCGATCCAGATGAAGATCTCGGCGACGAACAACCAGCCGAACTCCCAGCTCACCGGCGCCAACGGCCAGCCCTCGCTCTCCAAGCGTGAGGCGAAGACCGAGGTCCTGGTGAAGGACGGCGACACGACGGTCATCGGCGGCATCTACACGCGCAGCACGTCGGAGTCGTGGAAGGAAGTGCCCTT
>JAFEBC010000976.1 GCA_018266095.1 Deltaproteobacteria bacterium | reverse complement strand
GGCCTCGCTCGTGGGCACGGGCAAGGCGAGCGGCTTGAAGGGCGACAAGCCCGACATCCAAGGCCTGCAGATCGTGGCCAAGGACTTCGATCCGGTGCGCTTCACCCAGGTGTACCCGCCGCTCGAGGCGCAGCTCGCGGGCATGATCGCGGGGCCGATCGGGATGAAGCTCACGGGCGCGGGCTCGGCCGAGAACGCGGCGTTCGACCTGCTCATCGATCTGACGCCGGTGAAGCTGGACGTGCCCAAGCAGCTCACCAAGGCGGTGGGCGCGAAGATGCTGCTCGAGGCGAAGGCGCGCCTGGGCAAGCCGGGGGCGCCGATCTCGTTCACGTCTTCGATGGACCTCGCGGGCGTCGATCTGCGGCCGGGGCTCTCGCTGACGAAGGCGCCGGGCGACACGATGAAGCTGTCGATGGCGGGCACGTACCGCGACCTGGCCAGGCCGGAGAAGGGGCAGCGGATCGACCTCTCTGAGTTCCGCTTCGACGTGCTCGCCGACACCATCACTGGCAAGCTGTGGGCCGAGCTGGCCTCGGCGCCCAAGAAGGCCACGCGCTTCGAGCTGACCATGAGGTCGGACAAGCTCGATCTCGACAAGCTCCTGCAGAAGACCAAGAAGGAGAAGGTGGAGAAGCCGCCGCCGGATCCGAAGACGTTCGCGGGCTTGTCGGGCAAGTCGGACATCCGGTTTGCGAAGATGATCTCGAGCGGGATGGAGATGAAGAACGTGGTCTCCGTGGTGCAGATGACGGACGATCTCGTCGACGTGCAGAAGGCGGAACTGGACGTGCTCGATGGGCACGTGAGCGCGGCCGGGACGAGCCTCAAGCTCGCGCACCCCAAGGAGCCGATGACGGCGAAGCTCGACCTCAAGGGCATCGACCTCGCCAAGGCCGCGGCGCTGGCCACCGACAAGAAGGTGCTCACGGGCAAGCTCGACTCGCTCGTGGACGTGAAGGCGGCGGGCCAGGACACCGAGGCCATCAAGCAGTCGCTCGCGGGCACCATGAACGGCAAGGTCATCGATGGGGTGTTCTACGGAAAGGACCTGGTCGCCGGCGCCACAGGGCCGCTCGCCAAGTCGCTGCCGTTCGGGCTCGCGGGCAAGGACGGCGCGGGCGGGCAGACGAGCCTGGGCAAGGAGGTGCAATTCTCCATCGTGTTCGCGAACGGCGAGGCCAAGCTGGCCAAGCCCATCACCATCACGCAGCCGGACGCGGGCCTCGTGCTCACGGGCGGCATGAAGCTCGACGGCGCGCTCAACCTGCCGGGCACGCTCACGCTCGCGCCCGGGTTCATCGCGCAGATGACGGGCGGCAAGGCCAAGGTCTCGCAGCCGGTGCCGGTCAAGCTGCGCATCGCGGGGCAGGTCACGAGCCCGAAGGTGACAGACCTAGACTTTGGTGACGCGGTCGCAACGATTGGCAAGGGCGCACTGGGCAGCGTGCTCG
>JAFEBC010000975.1 GCA_018266095.1 Deltaproteobacteria bacterium | reverse complement strand
GCTGACGGTGACCGCGGCTGTGACGCTGGTGTGCCCGCTGGGGAAGCTGAAGTGGCTCTCGGGATCGTTCACGTCGTACGTCGAGCCCTCGGCGTCGGTGCTGCCGTCGGTGCCGTGGCCGTAGCGCACGAAGGGCCGCTTGCGCGCGAGGCCGAACTTGAAGGCCTGGCCGAGGAAGCCGGTGATGGCGACGCTCTCGGCGGCGATGACGAGCGCACGCGGGCCGGCGTGGTCGCTCGCGTGGGGGCCGGTGAACGCGAGCGCAGCGAGGCCGCCGCCGACGGGGACGAGGCCGTAGCCGAGGACGTTGCTGATGGTGTCCGCGGACTTGCGCGAGACGAGCCAGCCGGTGAGGTGGTCGTGGAAGTACGCGTCGACGCCGTTCAGGTCGCCTGGGCCCGCGCCGGGATCGCCGGGCAGGCCGGTGTTGTCCACGCCGCTGCAGACGTTGCAGTGCTTGGGCGCGATGGAGCCGCGCAGGAGCTGTGAGCCGCCCCAGAGGACGAGCGCGCCCACGGTGACGATGCCGTCGCCGGGCCAGTCCAGGCGCAGCGAATCGGTCGGGCCGGCCTCGGTCCAGGTGAGGAAGGACGGGCGCGCGGAGGTGAGCGCCGCTGGAGGCGCCGCAGGGGGCGCCGCGTGAGGTGTCGTGTCGGCGCGGGCGGGAGAGACAGGCATGAGCGCCGCGACCAGGCTGAGAGCGGCAGCGAAGCGCGTCGACGGCGCGGCCTTGTGGCGCGCGGCAGCGGCAGGTCGCGCGCTCATCCGCCGTAGCTCTCGCGCAGGGCCTTCAGCTCGTTCTGCACGTCGCGGGCGCTGGCCTGGCGGTGCAGCGGGTTCTTCTCCAAGAGGCGCAGGATCACGCGCTCGAGCTCCTCGGGGATGCCCGGGTTCTTCTCGCGCGGAGGCGGCACGCGCGAGTTCACGTGCAAGAGCAAGAGCGGCACGAGCTCATCGTGCGCGAACGGCACGTTGCCCGTGAAGATCTCGTACGCCATGATCCCGAGCGCATACAGGTCCGTGGCCGGCCCCACCGCGCTGAAGTTCGAGATCTGCTCCGGCGACATGTACGACGGCGTGCCCGCGATCGAGCCCACCACGGTGACGCCCGGCGCCGCCTGCTGCTTGGCGATGCCGAAGTCCATGACCTTCACCGTGCCGTCCTCGGTGATGAAGAAGTTGTCGGGCTTCACGTCGCGGTGCACGACGCCCTGGTCGTGGGCCGCCTGCAGGCCCGCGCACACCTGCTCCAGCAGCTTGAGCGCCTCGACGAAGCCGATGGGCTTGAGCAGGCGCGTCTTGAGCGACTCGCCGCGCAGCAGCTCCATCGAGATGTAGCGGTGCCCCTCGTGCAGGCCGATGTCGTAGAGGCGGATGATGTTCGGGTGCGCGAGCTGGCGCGAGAGCTTGAGCTCCTGCTTGAAGCGCTGCACCGCCACGTCGCTGGCCTCGGCGAGCGTG
>JAFEBC010000974.1 GCA_018266095.1 Deltaproteobacteria bacterium | reverse complement strand
CTCGGCCGACGCGCCGCAAGGCACGCGCGAGCACATCCTGCAGGCGAACACGAGCGACGCGACCTTCCTGCGGCGCCTGGCGCAGAAGCAGGGCAAGCACGTGCGCATCGAGGGGACGAAGCTCGTGGTCGGGGAGCCTCCGCAGGGCGCGGAGCTTTCGATCAAGCCTGGCGATGGCCTGCGGCGGGTGCGGCTCAAGATGAAGGCGGGCGCGCAGGTCGGCGAGGTGTCGGTGACGGGCTACGACTCGCGCACCAAGCAGGCCTTCACGGGCACGGCGCGTCCGCAGGGCGAAGTCGGCGAGGGCGCGCGCACGCACGGCCGGGGCGCGTCGCTGACGTTCAACGGCCACGAGGTGCAGCCGCCGGACGCGGCCACCGCGGAGCAGATGGCCCAGGGCCGCCTGCGCAAGCTCGCCGAGAGCCACCTCGTGGCCGAGCTCGATCTGATGGGCGACGCGCGGCACCTGCCGGGGGCGACGCTCGGGCTCGATGGCTTCGGCCCGCAGCTCGACGGCAGCTTCCGCGTGGACCGCGCGCAGCACACGTTCCACAAGTTCGCGTACCACACGCGCTTGAAGGCCGTGCGCACCGCGCGCAAGCGGGTCCCCGTGCGGCGCGATCGCCCGGAGCCGGTGCGCAACGACTGGATCGAGCTGGAGCTGGTGGACCACACGGGCCATCCGGTGGTGGGCCAGCAGTACCGCGTGGAGACGATGACGGGCGAGGTCTTCGAGGGGCGACTGGACAGCCGCGGCAAGGCGCGCATCAACGGCGTGCGGCCCGGCAGCAACCACGTGTCGTTCCCGGGGTACGTGAACGAGTGGAGGCGCGCGTGACCGGGCCGGGGTCGTCGGGGCGGCCGCCGGGAGGCGGGGGTCAACCACCGGCAGGCGGGCAGCGCGGCTCGCAGCGGCCTCCCGCGCGGGTCCCCGCGGCGTCCGGACAGTTGCACCGCTTCGTCGCCGGGCCGCCCTCGAACGCGCCCGCGCTGCTCATCCTCACCGTACGCGACCGCAGCGGCTTTCCCGTCGAGGGCTGCACCGTGGCCGTGCCCGGCTTCACGCCCGCGAGCGCCACCACCGACGCCACCGGCCGCTGCCCCGACCTCAACGGAACCTGGCCCACAGGCGGCGCGCCCGCCATCGACGTGACCCCGCCCGCGACGCCAGCCGGCACCCCGGCGACGCGCGGCTACCAGCGCATCTCGGCCAACACCTCGAACGACACGCTCTTCGTCGAGTCCGTGACCACCACCACGCCGCAGACCGTCTTCGCCACCTGCGTTCTCGACGCCACCTACACGCCGGTGCACAAGTTCCCGTGGCAGAACGCGCACCTCTGGCGCACGATGTACTCGGGCCTGGGCGGCGCCGACCTCGGACGCATCGCCGCGGCTGGCGCAGCCGGGACGACGCAGCCCCCCGCG
>JAFEBC010000973.1 GCA_018266095.1 Deltaproteobacteria bacterium | reverse complement strand
GCGAGATTCGCTGTAACGGTTGGCAGGGCTCGTGCAACTGAATCAGCACAACAGCAGCACCGGACCTCGAAGGAGCCTGTCATGAGCCGTCAGAACACGAAGCGGAGCGGACACAAGCACGAGACTCGGATCACGTTGGTGGCGCGCGCGCAGGTCGCGTACGAGGTCCTCTGCGACCTCATGGCGCGGCCGCACAAGTCGGCGCGGGCCCAGGCGGCGATCGCCGAGGCGAAGGCGCGGCTGTCGTCGCTCAACCGGGCTCTCGCGCTGGTCGCGTTGCAGTCGGTCGCGGCGGCGTAAGGTCGTTGAACTTCGCTCGGCGCGTCGGGCGTTTGCCCGCGGTTGTTGTCTCGCGCCGAGGCGGGGTGTGTGGCAGTCTTGTGGGCGTCGATGGGCGCCCTCCTTGCCGCACTCCTCTGGTTGGTCGCCGCTCCCGAAGCGGCGAGCCTGGTGTCGGCGTCGTCGACACCTGCGGCACGGGCGCCTGCGCCGGCCGCGACTTCCAATCCGCCCAAGGCTGTGGCCCCCGCGACCGTCATCACTCCGACGACCACGCGCGCCGTGACCGCGATGCCCGCGGGGGCTGCGCCGGCTGCCAATCTGGCAGCGACGACGTCAGCTCTGTCACACGCGCCCCAGCCGCCGGCGCCGGTGTTTCCCGCGGCGACTCCGCTCGCGTCGGGTTCGTTCGGCACGCTGTCCCTGCCGGCGCTGGCCCTGCCGGAGCAAGGGCGGCTCTCGTTCGGGCTGAGCGCGGGGCTCTATCGCGGCGGCCAGTTCCTGCTCCCGGACACGACCACGCTGCGGGCGCAGGAGTCGCTCGCGTTCTCGTTCGGCGCGCTCTCGTGGCTCGAGGTCTACGGCGCGCTGGGCCTCAAGCAGACGAGCGCCAACGCCGCGGACAGCAAGTCGCTCTCGTCGGTGGGCGATGTGGATCTGGGCGGCAAGGTGGTGCTGCCCTGGCGCGGGCCCGTCAGCGGCGGGGCGTCGTTCGAGCTCGATCTGCCCTCGGGCGTGGGCTCGGTGAGCTTCGCGGGGCTGGGCTTCCGCGCGCAGGTGCTGGGCGGGCTGGCGCTCAACCTCGGGCCGGTGCCGCTGTCGACCACGCTGACGGTCGGCTACCACCTCGACAACAGCGGGCGGCTCATCGACGGCACCTCGATCGGCACGCTGCAGGCGTTCGCCGAGGGCATCTCGCTCTACGACCAGGTCACCGGCGGGATCGCGCTGCAATCGCCGCTGCGCTACGCGTCACCGGTGGTGGAGTTGGTGGCCGAGGCGCCGGTCGCGCGGCTTCAGGTCCTGCCCGCGGGCGGGCATCCGACGCGGCTGCGCATGCTCCTGGGCGCGAACGCGATCGGCCTGGGCGTGCGCGGGCTGGAG
>JAFEBC010000972.1 GCA_018266095.1 Deltaproteobacteria bacterium | reverse complement strand
CTTCGACGTGCCTCATGGGCTCGCGGGTTGTGCGGTCTCGTCTTACAATCCCGCGCGGGACGGGGACCGACAATGGGAGACACACGCACACCCAGCGGGGAGGGCGCCTCGCGCGCGGACTTCGTGTCCTCGCCGATCTTCGAGCTCTTGTCGCTGCCGAGCTGGGTCTTCGAGATCGACACGCAGCGCGTGATCGCGGTGAACGCCGCCGCCTGCGAGTTCTACGGGTACACGCGCGACGAGTTCCTCGCGCTCCAGCTCAAGGATCTGCGGCCACCCGCGGAAGAGCAGAAGCTCGTCGAGGACATCGCGCGCGTGCGCTCGGCGGGCGTGCTGCGCGGCCAGTGGCTGCACAAGAACAAGGCCGGCGAGGTCATCGAGGTGGAGGTGATGGGCCGCCCGCTCACGCTCGACGGCGTGCCCTGCCGCTGGGTCACCGTCCTCGACCGGCGCGAGACCGCGCGGCTCACCGAGGCCAAGGAGCAGGCCGAGCAGCTCGTGCGGCTCGTCCTCGACAACGCGGGCATGATCGTCTTCGTCATCGACGACAAGGGCATCATGCGGCTCAACGAGGGCGAGGCGCTGCGCGCGATGGGCCTTGCGCCCGGCTACCTCGTGGGCGAGCAGGTGCTGGACCACCGCATGGGGCTGCAGTTCCGCACGCCGCTGGGGCTGGTCGACGGCGCCGAGGTCACGCGGCGGGTGATGGCCGGCGAGGTGTTCACGGGCCTGCTCGAGCACAACGGGCGCGTGGTGGAGAACGTGATCGCACCGCTGCGCGGGCAGGACGGCAAGGTGCGCGGCCAGACCGGCTTCGCGCGCGACGTGACCAACCAGGTGCGCCAGTCGGAGCGGCTGATGCAGGCGCACAAGCTGGAGGCCATCGGCCGGCTCGCGGGCGGCATCGCGCACGACTTCAACAACATGCTGACCATCATCGCCTCGGCCACCGAGAACCTGATGGACCGCATCCCCGAAGGCACGGACGAGCGGGTCGAGCTGCAGGACATCCACGACGCGACCGTGCGCTCGTCGCTGCTCACGCGGCAGCTCTTGGCCTTCAGCCGCAGGCAGCCCATCGTGCCGCGCCTCGTGGACATCAACATGCTGCTCGGCGACGCGGGGCGCATGCTGGAGCGCCTGGTGGGCGAGGACGTGCAGCTCGAGATCAAGCTCT
>JAFEBC010000971.1 GCA_018266095.1 Deltaproteobacteria bacterium | reverse complement strand
GTGTTCGCGAGCGCCCTGCGGATGCTGGGCTACAAGGTGCTCCCGGCCTCGAACGCCGCAGATGCCATCGAGGTCGCGCGCGCGTACGCTGCCCCCATCGACCTGCTGGTCACCGACGTGGTGATGCCGGGCCTCTCCGGCCCCAAGCTCGCCGAGCGCCTCGTCGCCGAGCGCCCCGGCCTGGCCACGCTCTTCGTCTCCGGCTACTCGCGCGAGGCGGCCACGCACCGCGGCGTCCTCGATCCCAACGCGCCGCTCCTGGAGAAGCCGTTCACGCACACCCAGCTCGCGCGCAAGATCCGCGAGCTCCTGGCCTCTCGCGCCCCAAAGTAGCCGGTCGCATCCCGCCCCACGGCCCTCGTCGCCACACCTCGACCCCCGAAGCGCGACGCGGCGCCCTCTCTCGAGAGCACCGCGCCGGGCACTTCACGTTCTGACCGTCAGGCCTACTTGACCGTCAGGTTCACGTCGTCGACCCACATCGAGGTGCGCATGCCGTCGCCGTCCGAGTGGACGTTGAAGAGCACCGCGATGGTCTGGCCCTTGTACGCCGACAGGTCCGCCGTGCGCTGGATCCAGCGCTCGCCATCCGAGCCGAGGTGGAAGATGGTCTTGAGGACCGTCGTCCCGTCCGACTTGTAGATGAGGGCGTCCTGGTAGTCGTACGAGATGCTGTCCTCGGAGAACGCGTAGTACCAGAACGTCAGCGTGGCGCTGGTGGCGTTCGCCGGGATGGTGACCCACTGGTAGACGTACGAGTCACCCGAGGCGACCGTCGAGCCGTTCATCCAGCCCATGCGCGCGGCCTTCACGCCGCCGTGCGCCTCGATCTGCGAGGCGACCGGGGCCGTGGTGCCGCCCGTGAGCCACGAGGTCAGGCCGTTCTCGAACGTGCCGTTGAGGATGAGGTTCGAGGAGGGAGGCGGGGTGGTGGTGTTGTTCACCGTCACCGAGACCGCCGCCGACGTGCCCGAGTTGCCGGCCGCGTCCGTGGCCTTCGCCGTCAGCGAGTGCGTGCCGTTCGACGCCGCGGTGGTGTTCCACGAGGCCGAGGCCGAGCCGCTGGTCGAGGAGCCGATGGAGGCGCCGTCGACGAAGATCTCCAGCTTGGTGACGCCCACGTTGTCCGCGCCCGTCGCGGTCACGTTGACCGTGCCCGAGACCGTCGCGCCAGCGGCCGGCGAGGTGATGCTGGCCGTCGGCGGCGTGGTGTCGCCCGCCGGCTTCGAGATGGTCACGGTGTCCACGTCGAACCACACCGGGTCCGTGGCGTAGCCGTCGTCCGTCGCCGAGAAGAACAGCGTCACCGTCTGGCCCGCGTAGGCCGAGAGGTCGAACGTCGCCGTCGCCCAAGCGTTCGCGTTCCCGACCGACTTGAAGAACTGCTTGATGGTCGCGCCCGAGGCGTCGTGCAGCTCGGCCGTCTGGTTGGCGTAGGTCAGCGTGTCGTTGCCCGGGTTGTGCGTGCGGTAGGCGAACGAGAGCGTCGGCGTGGCCGTGGTCGGCACCTTGAACGACTGCGTCAGCGTCGACGTGCCGTTGTAGGGGCTGGCCGAGCCGACCACCGCGAAGCCCGAGCCCGTGTTGGCGCCCGACGTGCCCGCCGAGGTCTTGCCCGTGGCCGTCCACGAGGTGAGGCCCGACTCGAAGTCGCCGTTGGCCAGGTCGCCCGAGGGCGGCGGAGGAGGCGTGGTGCCCGTGGTGGTCAGCGCGATGGTCGCCGTGTGCGAGCCCGAGGTGGCCGTGCCCGTGATGGTGACCGTGGCCGAGCCCGACGCCACCGACGACGAGGCCGTCAGGGTCAGCGTGCTGCTCCCGCCCGCGGTCAGCGTGGCCGGCGAGAAGGCCGCCGTGACGCCCGAGGGCAGGCCCGAGGCCGTCAGCGTGATGGACTGCGCCGAGCCCGAGGTGATCGCGGTGGCGATCGACGAGGTGCCGTTCGAGCCCGCCGCGATGGTGAGCGAGGCCGGCGAGGCCGCGATGGAGAAGTCATTCGACGGCGGGGGAGGCGTGCCGCCCGAGGCCGTCGCCGAGACCGGCGTGCCGTAGGGGCTGGTGCAGGCGCCGACCGTGGCCGAGATGACGTACGAGTACGCGAAGCCCGCGCCGACCTGCGTGTCGGTGAAGGTGGTGCCCGTCGACGAGCCGACCG
>JAFEBC010000970.1 GCA_018266095.1 Deltaproteobacteria bacterium | reverse complement strand
GAGGAGGACCTTCTAGTTGTCGCGGTCTCTCTAGACGGGGCACCCTTGTCGATGCACGACTCACAACGCCTGCTCGATGCCATTCGTGGGAGATCGGTCAACTGGTCTTCTGTGGACTCGGAAGCGAGCCGCGTTCGCGCTGCAACGGAGCTAGGAGAGGAGCTTCTTCGCAGTCAATACGAAGCGCGTAGAGCCGAAAAGCAACGTGAGAACGCAGATCGTGCCTCTGTGCAGCTCGCGTTGATGGACGAGCGTCTGCGCGCGCGACGCGCTCGAACTGACGAGATCGTCTCGAACCATCAACGACGCGAAGAGCAAGCAGCGCCCGGACATGTTGGCAGGCATCGCGGCCTTGCCAGTGCGGAGCGAAAGAGATTTGATGATTTTTTTGCCAAAATGCAAGTGCGTCGCGCCCAGATCGAGCAAGCGCGCGAGGCTTTCACCGCTGACAAGCGAGAACTCTGCGTAGTCCTGGCAAGGGTCATGGGGGAATAGGATGAGCCCAAACTGGAAAGACAAGTTGATGGGGCTAGGGGCGCGCGCCCCGAAAGCCGAGGCTCATTCCAAGCCGAGTGCGAGTGGCGCGAACGGCGGCCCGCCTGATGTCTACGACATCGAGGCCAAGTGGCTGGCAGACGAGCAAGATCACGTCGATGAAGAGCCCGCAGGCATGCAACCAGAGAGTCGTGTGGCACCTGTGGTTTCCAAGCAGAGGCACGACCCAATCGTGGTGCGTGGCAAGGTGCCGCTGCGACAACAGTCTCGCCCCATCCATGAGACTAGGCAGCCCAAGGCGACGGAAGCTCAGGCGCAATCCTCCAGACCAGCGGCGGCCACGAGGGCAGTAGCGGCCACACAGCCTGAAGACGACTCGTCTTGGGCGGTGTCGCTCGACATCCTCGACAAGCAGCGTCCTTCGGGCTCCCAATCTGCACCGCGCAACCAAAAACCATCGCAAAGCCCCCCTGATCAACCATTTCGCGAGCCAGTGGTTTATCGACCGAGCTCTCTCTCGAGACGAAATATCAGTCTCCCGGAAGATGCTCGGTCTGGACGCGAGTGCCAGCACCCAAGCTACGGTGGGCAATCCAACATTCTTCAGGTCCGCGTAGGCTTTGACTTTGGCACAGCCTTCTCGAAAGTCGTCCTGAGGGTCGGCGATCAACTTCTTGCGGTTGACTGGCGCGATGCGCTCGACGAAGGACGACCCCAATTCTTTCTTCCTGGAATCATCCACCATCGCGCGAACGGCTCCTATGGCTGGTTCGGTGACGATGGCAGTGAACAACGCTCAGATTTGAAGCTCCCCTTGCTTGACCGCTCTCCGAAGCCTGACGAGGAGCATAGCGCGATCGCGTTCCTAGCTTTGGCTCTCCGCTACGCAAGAGCGTTCCTCTATCGCCATCCAGAGCACGGCCGCAGGTGTGCCTCGCGCCGCCTCGCGTGGGAAGTCAACATCGGGTGCCCGACCAAGCCGCATGAGAATCATGAGGTTGTTGAGCGTTTCCGCCGAATTGCCACTGCGGCGTGGGCATTCGCGGCAGAGGATGAAATTACCGACGTTGCAATCGCCGAGTGGCTTGCGAGCTACGAGCAAGGCGAAATTCCGCCCAATCTAGAGAAGGCTCCCGACGTCTTGCCGGAGTTTGTCGCACAGATCGCTACTTATCTGCAGTCATCTCAACAACAAGACGGTCTTCACTCACTCATCGACGTGGGTGCTGCCACGCTCGATGTTGCAACCTTCAATATCGTCACCCTCGGGCGAGAGACAGAAGTGGCGCGCATTCCAATCTTCGCAAGCGAAGTCCAGCGCTTGGGTACACACTTTCTGTTGTTAGACCGACACCGCAGGCTTGACCTCGAGCCCTCGTGGGATGACGCGGCGCCCGTCGAGTCGGCTTCTAAGTTCGCTCTAGCGAAATCTTGCTCACTCTCGAGAGTCGCAGAGGTCGACCGTGAGATTTCTCAGCGTGTCGAACGCGTCATTTCAGGAGTACTCGCCATTACACGAACCAATCGAGGCGACCCGAAGAGCGACGCTTGGCGGAATGGCATCCCTCTGTTCTTCACGGGCGGCGGCGCGCTGGTCGAGGCGTATAGGACGGCTGTCGTTGGATTCGATGGCTCCAAGGGGCGCGTGCGTCTCGTGGAGCTCAGGCCAGGCGCGCGGCGCCTCTCCGTGCCAGACTCCGATTACCTCCGCTTGACCACTGCGGTTGGGCTCACTGAGGACGCTGAAGAGCTTGCCCAGATCGTGCCATTTCGCGATATTGAGCGCCTGACGACCGGTGACTCGCTAGCCGTTAGAACCTACGGCGGCGCGTATGGTGATGGCGAGCCGGGCTGACATCTCTGGGGCAGACCAGAGAGGACTCGCAAACAGGCAGGACATCACCCTACACCCACGGGACGGGAGAGGATCTCAGGCTGATTTCCGCTGTGGCGACCATCTGGTTGCGTTTGGGTCGAATACAGGTTAGCCTTGGTCGTGCGGAGGTCTTGCGGCATGGCCAAGATCCACAGGTTCTCGGAGGCAATTCAGGGCATGAACCCCGCAACGGTGCCGGCCGAACAGGCTGAGCAAATCCGCGCGGTCTCCGCCCTTCTCAACAACCCTGGGAAGAAGACTCGCCCCTGTCAGCTCCTGGGTCCCAACGGCGAAACGCTCTCTGTTCCAGACTCCCTGTTTTCCGTACTTGCAAGGGCTGCCGAGGTTCTAGGCAGAGGCGATGCCATCACACTGGTCCCCGTCGGGCGGGAGTTGACCACGCAGCAAGCGGCCAACGTGCTCAACATCTCGCGCCAATACCTGGTGCGCTTGTTGGAAGAGGGCAAGGTACCGTTCACGAAGACGGGCAAGCACCGACGTCTCAAGTTGTCCAGCGTCCTGGCTTACAAGGAGCTACGTGATCAACAGAGCCGCGATGCCCTCGACGAATTGACGCAGATCAGCCAGGAGATGGGCGGCTACAAGGAGATCGAATAGTCGATGTTCCCGGCTCCGTTCAAGGTCGTGCTGGACGCATGCACGCTCTTTCCTTTCACGGTACGGGACACATTGCTCCGGGCAGCGCAGGCGGGCTTCTACCAACTCCACTGGACCGAGGAGATCCTCGAAGAGGCCCGTCGGAATCTGGTCGCAAAGATCCCCCTGTCAGAAGAGCAGGCGGAACGGCTTCTGGGTGCCATGCGACGAGCCTTCCCGCAGGCCGACGTGATCGGCTACCGAGAATTGATCCCGGCGGCGAAGAATGACCCGAAGGACCAGCACGTCGTCGCTGCTGCCCTCAAGGCGGGCGCGGACCTCGTCGTCACGTTCAACGTGAAAGACTTCTTCGAGATGCCGGCTGGCATTGACGTGCAGTCGCCAGACAGCTTCCTATCGAACCTCTTTGATCTCGACCGTGACGCCATGATCCGCTTGCTCGCGGATCAGGCGGCAGCGATGAAGAAGCCTCCTGTGAGTCTTGACAACTTGCTTCTCGCGCTCTCCAAACTGGTACCTGAGTTCGCCAAGATGGTGGTCGACGAACGCGAGGCGCGTCGGGTCAGCGACGCGCCGCTCCGATAGCCTGGTGGGGTACCGGCCCGGAAGTCACCTCTGACGCGAGGGGTTCGATCAACCCTCCGGCAGGCTTGCGGACGTACTGACCCGCATCGCCGCGGTCCAAGGCGCGAGCGCTCAGCGCACTGCGGCTGATTCTGTGAGGTATGAGAATCGTGTTGGAATTTGGTCGGGGAGACAGGATTTGAACCTGCGACCCCCTGGTCCCGAACCAGGTGCTCTACCAGGCTGAGCCACTCCCCGACCGTATCCTGCGCACTGCACCCTCGCGGGCTGGCGCGAGAGTCCTCGTCTCGGGAACGAGGGAGGCGCGAGATATCTCAGGCCTGCACTCGCGTCAAGCCGATCCAGCCAGAGCCGCGCGAATCCCGTCGATCCGGTGCTCGCCGTCCCGGTGAATCCTCCGCCGGATCGCCCGCCGATCACGCCCGTGATCACCGGCCGCGACCTGTCCTCGAGCACCTTTTTCGCGGTCCCGCTGTCGATTTCCCGCGCCCTGTCCCCGCGCGGAGACACCGCCGCCCATCCTTGGCCCATGGGCGGATCCACCCACCCGCCAACCCCGCCACATCACTCGCCCCTCACCCTTCCCCCGCCCTCCCCATCGCCGCGCACCCACGCTGTCTCCTCGTCCGCCCCCGCTTCAATCGACCGCTACCACGGGTATCCGACCATCGGTCGATCTCCGTAAGTGTGCGCGTCGTCACTGGTTCTTGGCGCCAGGGGGAGTAGAAGTGCGCTCCCCTGACCACTTCGTCGTGCTTTCCGCGGCGTCCGGCCAGGTCACCTGTGAGGCGTCGCATGCGTCGAGTTCTCGTGTCGGTGTTGGTGGCAGCGGTGGCGGCTTGTTCATCGGGCGTGGGCACGAAGGGCGACAAGGGCGCGACGGGCGATCAAGGTCCGAAGGGCGACACCGGCGCGGCGGGCGCGCAGGGGCCGGCGGGCACCAATGGCACGAACGGCGCGGATGGCGCGACGGGCGCGCAGGGTCCGAAGGGCGACACGGGCGCGTCGGGAGCTCAAGGCCCGCAGGGGCCGGTCGGTCCGCAGGGCCCGCAGAGCGTGCTCTGGATGGGCGACTACAAGAGCGACGTCGGGTACCAGGCGAGCGATGCGGTCGTGTTCGAGGGGTCGTCGTATGTCGCGCTGGCGGCGGTCGAGCCGGGCGTGGCGCCGCCGGATGGGTCGTGGCTGCTCCTGGCCGCGAAGGGCGACGTGGGGCCGATGGGTCCGCAGGGCGGCACGGGTGAGACGGGCGCACAGGGTGCGCAGGGCCTCAAGGGCGACAAGGGTGACACCGGCGAGACGGGCGCGCAGGGCCTCCAAGGCGAGCGCGGCGACCAGGGCATCCAGGGCCTGAAGGGCGACAAGGGCGACACCGGCGCCGCGGGCGCGAACGGCACGAATGGCGCGCAGGGCATTCAGGGCATCCAAGGCGCGAAGGGCGACAAGGGGGACACGGGCGCCACCGGTCTCACGGGCGCGCAGGGCCTCCAAGGCGTGAAGGGCGACAAGGGCGATACGGGCGCCACGGGTCTCACGGGCGCGCAGGGCATTCAGGGCATCCAGGGGCCCAAGGGCGACATCGGCGCGACGGGCGCGACTGGCGCGGCGGGCACGAACGGCACGAACGGCGCGCAAGGCATTCAAGGCATCCAAGCCGTGAAGGGCGACAAGGGCGACACCGGCGCGACGGGCCTGACTGGCGCGACTGGCGCTGCGGGCACGAACGGCACCAACGGCGCGCAAGGCATTCAGGGCATCCAAGGCGTGAAGGGCGACAAGGGCG
>JAFEBC010000096.1 GCA_018266095.1 Deltaproteobacteria bacterium | reverse complement strand
GAGCCGCCGCGGGGACCGTGTGGACGCGCGCAGCAGAGGGAGCGTGAGCGCCGCCACACCGCCCAAGAGCACCAGCGCCCCCTCGTTCTTGGTCCAAGCAGCGAGTCCCGCGAAGAGGCCGGCGAGCGGCAGCAGGCGCAGCGAATCCGTCTCCAGCGCGAGCGCGAGCGTGCCCGCGGCGGCCAGCGCCAGCGTGGCCAGCGGGACATCCGCGTAGAGATCGGCGCCCGAGCGGACCCAGAAGGGCAGGAGCAGCAGGGACGACGCTGCGAGCAGGCCCGCGACGTGCCCGCGCAGGCGCGCCACCAGGAGGCCGAGCGCGAGCGGTCCCAGGGCCGTGAAGACGAAGCCCGCCGCGATCGGCGGCAGCGGGCTCGACGACAGCTTCGGCAGCGCCAGGCCCTGCGCGGTGAGCAGCGGCAACAGCAGCGGGTAGTCGGGATGCTCGACCTCGGGCCCCAGCCCGGCTTGCGCGCCGCCGCGAGCGAGGAAGCGGGCGCGCAGGGTCCAGATGGCCCACGAATCCCACTCGCCATCGGGGTGCGCGAGCACGCGGTGCCGGAAGGCGACGAGCGCGAGCAGGACCGAGAGGCCCAGCGCCGTCCACGCCAGCCGGAGCGCGAGGCCGTGCGGCTGCGCGTGGTGCAAGAGCGCCGTCGGCACCAGCGCGCGCTCGGAGGGCCGCAACAGCCACACGAGCGCGAGGCTCGCGAACACGGCCAGCACGAGCGGAGCCTGCGCGGCGCCCAGCGCGATCGCGAGGCCGTGCGGCAGGGTCGACGACCCGAGGCCGGCCAGGAGGCCCAGGGTCCACGCCAGCGGGCGGCCCAACTCGTCCGCGAGCCGCGAGGTCACGCGCAGCGCGGCCACGACGGCGAGCACGAACCAGAGCGAGATCGCGAGCGCGCTCAAGGCCGCTCCAAGAGCGCCTGCAGGCCGTCGGCGGACACCCAGCGCACGGCGAGGCCGTGGGCGCGGGCGAACGGCTCCAGCGAGGCCCGGTCGAACAGGTCGGCGACGGTGTAGCGCGCGGGCTCGTCCGGCAGCGTGAGCACGATGGGCGCGAGGGAATATTGAGTCTGCAAGCGGCGCTGGCCGGCGGCCTCGGCGTTGTCGCAGTGGAAGCCGACGCGCGTGACGCCCGCGGGGATGGCGGCGGCGAGGCCCCGGTAGCGATCGTCCCAGCGGTTGGCGCGCGCGTGCCGGAGCGCGAGACCGCCCTCGGACACCAACGTGCGCGCGATCGACGCCGCGCCGCAGAGGCCCGTGACGCAGACGAGGGAGAGCAGGAGCGGGCGCGCGCGCACGCGGCCATTGTGCACGGCGAGGCGACCGGCGCCACATCCAGGCGCGTGTGGGTGTCACGCCCCGTAGTCGCGTGCGGCGCGGGGCGATATACGAGGCGCGTGCGGACCACCAACCTCGCCATCGTCTTCACCGACATCAAGGGCTTCACCGAGCGCACCGGCCGGCAGACGCACGAGGAGAACCGGCGCATGCTGCGCGTGCACGACGGCCTGCTCATGCCCGTGTTCCGGGCCTTCGATGGCCGGGTGGTGAAGACCATCGGGGACGCGTTCCTGGCCGTGTTCGCCTCGCCCACGCTGGCCGTGCTCTGCGGCGCGGCCATCCAGGATCGCCTCTGGGAATACAACCGGCGCGCGCCCGAGGCCGAGCGGATGCACGTGCGCGTGGCCATCAACGTCGGCGAGGTGCGCGAGGAGAAGGGCGATGTCTTCGGCGAGCCGGTGAACATCGCGGCGCGCGTGGAGGGCCTGGCGGACGCGGGCGAGGTGCTGTTCACGGAGGCCGTGTTCCTGGCCATGAACAAGGCCGAGGCGCCGGCCGAGGACCGCGGAGTGCACGAGCTCAAGGGCATCTCGCACCCGGTGCGCGTGTATCGCGTGCCGCCCGCGCCGCATCGGCTGGCCGCGGCGCCGGGGGCCTCGGGCACGGGCGCTGAGGGGACGGCTGGCGCTGCGCACGCGGGCGCGCCATCGGATCCCGGCGAGGGCCCGCCCTTCGGCGGCCTGGGACTCGCGCGCGCGGGCAAGCTGCCGCCGACCGATCTGGACTCGCTGGCGAAGGAGACCGATCTCGTGCCCGAGCTGTGGGCGGTGACCTCGGGCCTGATGACGCGGGCGGGCGGCGCGGGGGCGGGCCTGCTCACGCGTGGCGGGCCGCTCTGGATCAGCCTCTCGCGTGCGGCGCGGGAGATGGCGCTCGAGGTGAAATCCCGGCTGCTCGCGCTGCCGCCGCGCAGGCGCGCGCTCACCTTGGCCGCGATCGTGCTGGTGCCGGTCGCGCTCCTGCTCTGGCTCACGCGCGGGGACGCCGTCGAGCGGGCGCTGTCGCGCGGCGATGTCCGGGGCGCGCAAGCCTTGGCCGCTGCCCTGCCGCCGGGCCCCGCGCGCAGCTACGACGAGGGCCGCATCGCCGAGGAGCGGCACGCGTGGTCGTCGGCGGCGTCGGACTATCTGTCGGCCGCGAGAGCAGGCGAGGGCCGGGCCATCTCGCGCCTCGTGCAGATGACCCGGAGCGAGACCTGCGGCGCCCGCGAGCACGCCGCGCAGGCCCTGGGCG
>JAFEBC010000969.1 GCA_018266095.1 Deltaproteobacteria bacterium | reverse complement strand
CACCGCGCGCGTGCTCTCCACCGGCCCGACGCCCACCTGGGGACCCGTCTTGCACACTGGCGCCTCGACGCCGGCGACCGCGCTGATCGCGACCGGCGCCCGCTTCGGCGTCGCCGACCCGCGCGAGCACACCGTGGCGCTCATCGATCCCGCCGCGCCCGACGCGCCCGTCTGGAAGGCCCCTGTCGCCGGCGAGCCCGCCGCGATCGACTACGACGGCAACAAGCTCTACGTCGCCTACGCCGACTCCAACAACGTCGACACCTTCGACGGCATCACCGGCGCGCCCGCGGGCCGCATGGTCTTCCCGGTCGCCGCCGGCAACGAGGTGAAGTGCGGCCAGGGCTCGGTGGTCGACGCCTCGGGCGCGGCCAACACCGAGTCGCGCTACCTCGCCATGTCGCGTCGATCGCACGCGATCATCTCCCTCAACGCCGACTCCCTCTCCATCAACGCGCCCATCCCGCTCGCCCAGGGCACCTCACCGGGCCGGGCCGTGGTGCGCGACCGCGATCTGCTCCCGCTCGACAACAGCACGATCTGGGTGATGCACGACAGCGAGCTGGGCACGCTGGGAAACCAGACCGGCCGCGACGTCGAGACGGTGCGCATCTCTGGCCTCACCACGCCGCCGGACTGTCTGCTCTTCCCGCCCACGGGCGAGCTGGTGATGGTCGCGGGCAACGAGGTGTCCCTCTACCGCGACGATCAGCGCGTGGGCGCGGTGCAGGTGCAGGGCGAGATCATCCACGCGGCCGTCGACCCCAAGGGCCGCATCGTCGTCATCTCCGGCGATCCCACGCAGCCCGGCGGCTCCCCCAAGGCGGCCACCTACGACCTCGCGGCCCTCGCGGCCGGTGGCGCGCCGGTCGAGACGTTCGCCGGCACGACGAAGTTCGCTGGCTTTCTCGGGGCGCTCAACACCTACTACGGGCCGATGTTGTTCTTCAATTGGGACACCACTGCGCTCGCCTCGGGTGGCTTCGGCCTCATCCTCCAGGACGGCCTGGTGCCCACCGAGCCGATGGATTCGCTGGTGAACCTCGACGGCCCCCTGCTCACCTCCCCCGACGGCGGCATCATCGCCTGGACGCGCAAGGCGAACCCCGACAACACGCTGCGCTTCGTGGACCTGCAGACCGACGATCTGCAGCACGGTCTCTTCGACTACGCCACCATCAAGCTCGGCGGTGCGCCGGTCGCCCTCACGTACGATCCCACCGGCGCCTATCTGTACGTGCCGGTGCCTGAGCTGGATGAGATCGAGGTGTTCCAGTAGCTCCAGGCGCGGCGTCTACTGCTGCTGCTCCAAGAACCCCTGGATGGCGCCCTTGCTGAACCCCGCCGCGAGCAGGTGGTCGCCCACCTCGATCACCGGCAGGAT
>JAFEBC010000968.1 GCA_018266095.1 Deltaproteobacteria bacterium | reverse complement strand
CCCGACGACTCCGCCAGCGCCAGGCCCACCCGGTTGCGCGACAGCTTCGAGTGCACCACCGTGCCGTACCCCGCGTGGACGAACTGCGCTCCAGACCCGCCGTTGTCGGACAGCTCCGAATCGACCACCTTGAGCGTGCCGTTGGCCACCGTGATCCCCGCGCCCGCGTTGCGCAACAGGCGCGACTTGTCCACGGTGACCGTCGACTCCAGCGCGTAGATCCCGTCCCCGAAGTCGCCCGTGTGATCGAGCCGCGCGCCCGTGAGCCGCGTCCCCTCCAGCGTGACCTGCGCCCGCGTCAGGTGCAGCCCGTTGGTGCCCGGATCGTCGGCCGTGACGTCGCGGATCACCATCGGCGCCGTCGTCTGCAAGAGCGAGATCGCCCCCTCGGTCCCGCCGCGCGCGAAGTGGGTCCCCGTGAGCGCGCCCTCGGCGTTCACCAGCGCGTACCCGGCGACGCGGTAGTCGCTCATCTCCCCGCCCGTCACCTCCACGCGCGCCCCGCGCGAGGCCAGCACGCCGTACTCGGAGTCGCGCGTCGTCACGTCCTCGAGCTTGACCCGCGCCGCCGCCGCGAAGATGGCGTTGCCCACGAAGTGCTCGAACCGCGACGCGCGCACCGTGACCTGGGCGCCGTCCATCGCTTGCAGCCCTGTCTGCCGGCCGAACGCCAGGTCCACCCCCGAGAGTCGCGCCTCGCCCCCCTTGAGCTCGATGGCGCGCCTGCCCGACAGCCGCATCACCACCCCGGTCAGGTCGACGCGCGAGTCCACCGCCTGGACGCCCACGAGGCCGCTCTCGGTCACCTCAGAGTCCGTCACGTCCACGCCGCCCGACTCGACCAGCAGCCCCACCTCGTGCTGACGATGGAGCCCGACGCTCACGAGCTGCGCGTGCCCGAGGCAGCGCACGCCCACGCGGCCCCCCTCGAGCGCGAGCCGCTCGCGCCGCACCCCGTCGCGGCGCACCCTCACCACCGCGCCCCGCGCGTCGCCCGCCAGCACGGTCTTCGGCCCCACGCCCACCAGCGTCACCGGCCGCTCCAGCACGAACGGCCCGCGCAGCTCACCCGCCGGCAGCTCGATGCGCTCGCCGTCCTTGGCCTGCGAAAGCCGCGCCCGCAGGCCCGCGTCACCCTCGGCCTCAGGACCCTCCGGCTGCGGGATCGACCGCTCGACGGCCGGCGTGGGGACGAGCACGACCTTGGCCGGGACCTGCGCGCAGCCCTGGAGCGGCGCGGTGCAGCCGCACAAGCAGCTCGCGGCCAGCGCCCACGCGCTCACGAATCTCGCGCCCCGCGGACGGACCAGACGGCCTTGCGCAGCCGCAGCGGAATCGAGGCGCACCATCGTAAGTCTATGCGAGCCCCAGGGCTTTCCTGCAAGCCATTGGGATTCCTTGGAATTCCGAGATCGATCCACAACCCCTAGTGGATCCGGCGCGCACCGAAGCCGATCGGCCGCCGCGATCCTCAATTTGCAGTGTGTGTGTCCAGCCCTTGCGCTATCTGTTGTAGATCGCGCTT
>JAFEBC010000967.1 GCA_018266095.1 Deltaproteobacteria bacterium | reverse complement strand
CGGAGCGGGCGTCGCGTGCGTCGGAGCGGGCGTCGCGTGCGTCGGAGCGGGCGTCGCGTGCGTCGGAGCCGCGGGCTGCGCAGGGACGGCCTGCGAAGGTCCAGGCTGCGCCACCGCGGGGGCCTCGGCCTTCTTGTCGTCCGCCTTGCCGTCCTTGCCCGGCTTGCCGCCCTTGCCCTTCTTGGCGTCCTTCTGGGAGGTCTCAGACGACTTCGCGGGGGAGCTCTCAGACGATGTCGGGGCCGAAGTCTCAGACGACTTCGCGGGAGAGCTCTCAGGCGACTTCGGGGCCGAAGTCTCAGACGATTTCGCGGGAGCGGCCGGTGCCTGCGCGGGTGCGTGCGGCTGGGGTTGCGCCGGGGTGGAGGGCGGCGTGCCCTGGATCGCGCCGCCCGTCATCTGCGCCAGCATCTGCTCCGCGTCCGCGCGCGCCGGCCCCTTGGGGGCCTTCAGGAGATACGCGCGGTACAGCTCGATCGCGTCCTCCTTGTGCCCCAGCCGACGGTGCGTCTCGGCCAGATTGTAGAGCATGCTCTGCGAGCCCGTGAGCTTGTACGCGCCCTCGAACGCCGTGATCGCCGCCGCATATTGGCCCGACGCGAGCGCCTTGGTGCCCTGCTCGTTGAGCTCGCGAGCCTGCGCGATCTGCTCCTTGTTCGGCGGCGCAGCGGGCGGCGTGGGGAGCGCGGCGCGTGCAGCACCCGCCGCGAACGCGAGCACGAGGATGAGGCGCCCGAGAGTCTTCCTCGAGGTCCTGGCGAGCGTCCGGCCCTTCACGGCGGGCTCCGGCCGGCTCAACGGGAGGCGCCGCCGGCGGTAGAGGTTCGCGAAGATCACCATCGCCAGCGGCCAGAGCGCGAGCCACGCCTGCGACCCCGTGCTGGAGCAGCCGAACCCGACCGCTGCGTTGGGCGTCTGCGTGAACGAGAGCGTGGCCCCGAACGGCGACGACGAGGCCGCATCGAGCAGCGGCGCCCGCGCCAGCAGCACCACGCCGGACGCCTCGGTGTTGAAGCTCAGGTTCGAGAGCGCGGCGCGGCCCGCGGTGAAGATGACGTCGCTGACGCCCTGCACGTCCGTGTTGCCCTCCACCTGCACCACGGTCGCCACCGGCGTCCCGTGCGGGGCCACGAACTGCCCGTCGCCGTCGCGCAGCTCGAGCGCGATCGAGAACGTGGACGACACCTCGATGGTGGCCGGCGGCGCCGCGAAGTGCAGGCTGCGCGCGAGCTGGGGGCACTTGGCCTTGGTCGCCTGCACCGCGCCGGTGTCGAGCCCGTTCGCGTCGCGCCCGCCGATGGCGAAGAGGTACGAGCCCACCTGCACCAGCGCGCCGTGCTCGGAGGCGAAGGGCGCGGCCACCTGCACGTGCTGGTCTGCCGTCGTGGTGCCGAGGGCGGGGAAGAGCGCCTCGGCCGTGGTCGAGAGCGTCGAGCTGGCGTGCCCCTGCGCGAGGACGAGCGCGTCGCCGCAGCCGGCCGCCGAGAACGCGGTGCGGTCGAGGTCGAGGGGCGCGCGCACGCCGAGGTCCACGGTGGGTGCGGCGCCCGCGGTGATGGGTCCCGAGAGCAGCTCGAAGGCGGTGCCGTCGCTGGCGGCGACGAGGAGCTGCCCGGTGGTCGCGGACCAGTGCAGGCGCACCTGCGCGAACGCCGCGCCGAGGTCGCTCGTGGACGTCTGGAAGGGCGCGAGGTGCGTGGTCGAGAGCACGCTCGTGGTCCAGAGCGCGCGCTGCGGTCCGTCCGTCCCCACGCCGCCGCCGACGATGACCGCGTTGAGCGT
>JAFEBC010000966.1 GCA_018266095.1 Deltaproteobacteria bacterium | reverse complement strand
CTGATCAAGGACCTCCACGATCAGCTCACGGACTCCGTGCTCGCGAAGCTGACGCCGGATCAGGCACGGCGCCTGCGCGAGGTGCGCGACGATCTCGCGGCGCAGCGGCCCATCCGCGTCGACGAGGCGCCCAAGAACCTGCTCGATCCGTTCCGTGAGCGCGACGGGCAGGTGGGCCGCATGGCGGTGGTCACGGCGCGCTGGGACGCGCACCTCGAGCTGGGGCCGAACCTCAAGGCCTTCGTGGACGCGATGCGCAACGTGCCCGTGAACGGCAAGCTGGTGGACGCCGCCGGCGCGAACGTGGTGTTCAGCGATCTGCTCGAGAACATCGATCACGAGGGCCCGCGCACGACGCTCCTGTCGTTCCTGGGTGTGTTCGCGCTGGTGCTGCTCTACTTCCGCAACTGGCGCACGAGCAGCGAGATCGTGCTCACGTTGGTGCTCGGCGTCCTGTTCATGGGCGGCGTGGCGGCGGCGTTCCACGTGAAGATCACCTTCTTCAACTTCATCGTGTACCCCGTCACGTTCGGCATCGCCGTGGACTACGGCGCGAACGTGGCCGCGCGCGCGCGTGAACGTGCCGGCGATGTGCTCTCGGCCTTGCTCGAGGTCGGCCCCGCCGTGGCGCTGTGCTCGTTCACCTCGCTCATCGGCTACGGCTCGCTCTTGCTGTCGCTCAACAAGGCCCTGCGCAGCTTCGGGTGGTACGGGATGATCGGTGAGGTGACGTCGCTTCTGACGGCGCTGGTCCTCCTGCCGGCGCTCATGCTGATCCGCCGCAAGAACTAGATCCGAGCGCGCTGCACAGCCCTGCACAGAACTGCTTCACAGGAAGGAAAGAAGGAAGGGCTGCGGACCCGCGCCCAGCCGAAATGCCTTTCCTTGTTTCCTTCCTGTGAGGCCTTTTGCTTCTACGGCCGGAGCTCGAGCGCCCGCTGGGTCGCCTTCTCCAGGTCGAAGAGCAGCTCTCCGCGCGCGCTCTCCGCGATCGGCTGCGCGGG
>JAFEBC010000965.1 GCA_018266095.1 Deltaproteobacteria bacterium | reverse complement strand
GACACCGAGAGCGTGCTCACGAACGTCGGCGCCACGTAGCGCTGCAGCGCGGTGGCGGCGAGGAGGCCCTGCGCGTCGACGACCTTGAGCGAGACGTCGGCCCAGGTGCCGCTGCACACCGCGAGGTTCAGCATCGGCGCCGTGCTGGTCCCCGCGGCGCCCGTCGAGGGTACGATGGACCAGGTCGGCGACACAGCCGAGGAGAAGCCCTGCGGCACCGGCGTGAGCTGGATCTTGTAGTGCGGCCCGTGCACGCAGAGGCCGTCGTCGACGGTGGTCGGGTTCGCCTCGGCGATGGTGACCGTGGGCCGCGGCAGGTCCACGCGGATGGTGCGGAACACCGACGCCGCCACCGGCGCGCTCTGCGAGACGGTCGCGCTGAGGTTGAACGAGTACTCGTTCAGGCTCGGGTCGCGCGCGTCCGCGAGCGGGATCCAGAAGTTGATCACGTTGCCCGTCAGCGGCTGCGGCATGTCGGTGACGGCCGTGCGCGGGAGCTGCCACACCACCGTGTCGGTGAGCGGATTGAACCCGGTCAGGTTCACGTTCGCCACCACGTTGAACCAGACCACCGGGCCCGACGGCCGGTTGAAGGTCGCGTTCGCGCTCGCCGGCGTGGTGCTGGTGCTGGCCGTGATGGTCGCGTCGAAGCCGCTCGTCGAGTAGCTGCGCTGCTGGCACGTCGACGACGGCAGGAACTGCACGCCGCCCGTCTGGTCCATCCAGTACGTCTGGGGCGAGAAGCGGCCCATGTACGGATCGGTGCGCTCGAACGGCCCGCCCACGTCGTGGATCACGTCCAGGTGCAGGTGCGGCCCCGTCGAGCGGCCCGACGAGCCGATGCGCCCGATGCGCTGCCCGCAGCTCACGAACTGGCCGCGGTGGATGCCGAGCGCGGTGGCCGAGCCCTTGCGGATGTGGAAGTAGCGCGTGGTGATGGCGAAGCCCTGGTCGTTCGGCTGGTCGATGACGTGGCTGATGGTCACGTGGTTCATCGGCGGCGCGTTGGGCCCGGCGGGGTTGTACGGGCAGGCGATCTGCGTGCCGTCGCCGCCGGTCACCGTGGTCGCGCCGGTCGGGCACGGGCAGGTCACGCCGCCGAGCGTGCCGGAGCAGCGATCGACCTGATTGTCGACCACCTCCGTGACCACGCCATCCGCGGCCGCGACGATGAAGTTGCTGAGCAAGTCCATGGCGGTGAAGCCACCGTCGAGGACGTAGTCAGTGCCTTCATGGTCGCCGTAGCACTCGGGGAACATCGCGCCCGCGTACGAGGTGCAGAACACCGAATCCTTGGTGCGCACGGGCGGCGTGTGGTCGAGCCCCAGCGGGCCGATGACGGAGCTGATGGTGATGGGATCCTCGATGGGATTGCGCAAGAGCACCTTCGGTGGCGGCCGCTTGGTGACGAACAGGCTGCTGCCCGGCCCGCCGAAGTTGATCGCGCCCGTGAACGCGTAGGTCGGGTTGGACATGACCACCGCGTCGCCGTTGAAGGCGGTGCGGTACTGGAAGCGGAACGTCGGCGTCGGCTTGAGGCTGCCCGAGAAGGTGTTGAACGCGAGCGCGGTAGGCGAGCACGTGCTGAACGTGCCCACCAGCCGGCCCGACGCGTTGGTGGTGAGCGTGCCGTCGGGCACCAACTGGATCAGCGCCTGCTCGTCCATGAAGATCTGCACGGTGAGCGGCTCGGGGAGCGGCCCTCCGTTCATGGTCACGGGTGAGTTGACGCTGACTGTGGCGCACGCTTGCGCGTGTGCCGGCCTGGTTGCGACGAGGACGAGCAGTGCCGCGGACAGCACGAGGCTGCCCGTCAGCGAGTGACGAGTACGCATGTGTGGTGACCCCTCTCTTGTGGTGTGGACACCGGCCCGGGCGCGACCGTCTCAGCTGCTTGCGCCGGGCGGCGCCACATCGTTCGTGCTGCATCGTTCCGGAGCCACGGGTGCGTAGCGCGGCCACAATGTGCGCGGGGTCACGAGACCGTCGTCGGCAGGCCCCGCCGGACCTTTCGGACCCACAAGCCCGGCCGGACCTTGTGGACCCGGAGGCCCTTGCGGCCCCGTGCTGCTGTGATCGCAATCGTGACCATCACCATCGTGGTCGCGATCCCGATCGCCGGCGCGTGCCGGTGAAGCTGCGAGCGCGAGGACACAGAAATAAGACGCAATTCTCCCTACCCGTACATGCTTGCTGTTCATGAAATCCCCTCCCAGGGATGCGGTGGAACCCGCGGGAGGAGTGTGGCGGAGTTCGGCGCGCAGGCTGTGACGGCGCGCATGCCGCTACCTGACGATGGTGGACGACACTGGTCCCAACGTGACGGGGTACTCGCCCCGCCGGATTGCATCGGCCATCGCGTCGCCACGAACGCTGCAGCCGCGACACTGCTGTCCCTCCTTGTAGCCTTCTGCCCACGCCAAACTTGCTGCGTACGCGATCATTGGTGCGGTGAGCTGCTTGTTCCAGCCGAGCCGTTCCTTTGAGTCTTGGATGATGGCTGCCAAGCGCTTGTCGTCACGGTCTGGAAAGGGCGGCGACGGAAAGTGGGCGGCCGAGTCCTCCAGCGGAACTTCGAGCTTTCGGTCGATCTCGGCCGCCAAATGACCTTCATACCAAGCGTGGACAGCGGTCCAGAGCACGGCGCTATGTGGCGTATAAGGCCCATCATCATTGGGGGCCGCATTGCCACCAACAATCGCGTTGTGCACGAGGGAGACCAGCATCGGGTTTCGGGTGAAACCTCGGTATCGCGAGTTGATGGTCGAGAGGGGCTTCGGAACGCCGGGCTTCACCCGGCCGAGACGACCAAGCAAGCCGGATACGAAATCGGTCGCACTTGTTCGGGCCTCCCTCTTCGCGCGGACGAGCGAAGTCCAAGTGCCAGGCAACATGAATTGAATTCTGTCTTTCGTATCCCTCGAACCGGCCGTTGCCTGGCTCACAACGATGCTCGCCTTCCACTGGGCGCTGCCCTTCGATGGCCGTTTCGGTTCGATAAGGAGCTCGACTCTTTTTTGCCGGTCTCGCTTGAGGACCAGGGTAGCCATCGGCTGACGCTTTCGCCCGCCTCTTCGAGGGCTAAGAACCTGTTGCCAACCTTCCATAGGAGTTCCCCAGTTGCCCGAAGTGGCAAGAGTGTTTTGCTAGGACAGCGACTCGCGACACAGCACCATCGAGTTGCTATCCTCGCCCCATGCTGATTCATGTCACTCATCGGCGCAATCAGGCGAGCATCGAGGATACAGGAATCCTGCCTCCCAAGCTGGCCGCATCTGTGGCACAAGCGGCGGGCTTCGGCTCCCTGAACTCAAACATCGATGTCGTCCAGCTACTCTGGATGGCGGACGATGACCCGGAATCCGCACAGCAAGTCGTGCGGTGGATCGAGGGTTCCATCGAAGAGAATTCAGCGAGTCTGGATGACTTGGTCGTCTTCATCTGCTCGGACGACGTGAACCAGTCAGCAGGCTTCGCTGGGCCGTCCGAGGTTCGAAAAAAGGCGGGAAGCCGACAGCCGCCGCTACTGTACGCGCACAACGAGACTTGGTGCGGGACCGTACCGCCAGGAATGCTGAAGGAGTGCATGTCCTGGAAGGCATTTAGGCAGAAATTCGCTGCCAACTGAGGGGAGCGGACTCTTGTTTCTGGCCTAAAGACAACAAAGCCCCGGACCCTCGCGGATCTAGAGGGCTTCAATTGGTGGCGGCGGGTGGACTCGAACCACCTACCTGAGGATGGTTACGGTACATCCGTACAGCGCTTGACATCGGTTCAGTTGGTGGGCAGATCACTTCATGCCCAAACGAAACCGCTCCGAGCATTCAAGGAAGATGTGTCCCGAATGCGCCAAACACCCCTCGAAGGATTTTAGCGCCTCAGAGTTCGACTCCGTACCGGTCCTGCGCGTCAAGGCCGATCTCGAACAGTGGGAATTCAGCGGCGACGCTTATACCCACCGGGCGAATGGAGTGTTGGCGCAGTACATCTTTGTCGATCCCGTTCAGTGTTCGTTTCCGGACCACACCAAGCACTGGACCGGAAGCGTGATCACAACTCCATGCGGCCGCATTGTTCACATCGGCGACTACTGTGGCCGCAGGTACATCGAGAACTACATGGCGATCAAGAAAGGACTTCAGTCCGGGATTGATCGGGCCTCCGAACGGTCTTTGCTGCTGACCACGCCGGCTCAACTGACGAGCACCCTCAGAGGGCTTGAACTTCGTGCGGAAAAGCAGAGCCAGTTTCGGCGACGGTTGCCTGACCTGCTCCCGGCCTTCGCTAGAGCCGTTGCTCGCGTGAAAGCCCGGAACGGCGAAGTTGAAGTACCGCAGAGAGACCGACTTGGCGAGGACGGCAAGATGCACAAGCAGCCACCCAAGTCGGAGTTCTTGGTTGCCTACGAGATCTTTCAGCCGAACTACGAGCCGCGGGACTTCAAGGCAATTCGGGACGGCATTGACCAGCTGATCGCAGACATTTCGGTAGATTCCGCCTTGGCAGAGCCAGGTCCGTTGTACAGGCGCCTATGCTCCCTTCAGCAGCGCATAAAGCGAGTTGGAGAGGGCGTGAAAGCTCGCGACGAGTTCTTTTCAGATCGGAACCTGATGCTTTTGGTGGTCGCCACCAACCAAGGAGGAGGCAATGTCCCTGATGGGCTGAAGGTCGTGGGAGGTGAGTACCGCTTTTCTATCCGTGGAGAAGAACACCTCCTCGGTTTTCATGGTCACAGGCGCATGGGGAACATCGCATCTGCCTGAGTTTGGTCTAACCACATGAGGAGCCCAACTTGACGAAGCCGGAGTCTCACCAAAACCACCGCTCAGGAGCCTTCGAGAGCGTACCGACCTGGGCACGGCGTCCGTTCGCAATCTGCAAGTATCGTCTCGATGACGAAATGAAGTTTCTTCATCTTGCGCTTCGAGGTCTCTCCCTGCTGACCTCGATGCCTGAGCTGATACAGGTCCTAAATAGTACAAACGTCGCTGCGCTCGATGCCGAGCAAGCCCAACGCGAAGAGCGAAGACTGTCCCAAGCCAAACTCGACGCGACCTGGGTCACGCAGGAGGCGCAACGTGGCAATCCCATTCTGCACGCCCATTCTGTCGTTGGCATCTGGAGCGCGATCGAAGTGCTGAGTGAGGACTTTTCGATTGCATGGCTTACGAATGTTCCGTCGGCGTGGAACGCTAGCGAACTGTCGAAGCTGAAACTACCGATTGGGCAGTACCACCAGTCGTCGGACGACGAGCGAAGCCGATGGGTGGTGGCTGAGTTGGCTCGCTCCCAGGGGGCCGATTTCCGCCGCGGTGTGGCGAAGCTATCGTCTGTGCTTGAGGTGTTCGGTTTGTCTCCTTCCATTGGCGCAAATGTGAGGCGCGCGCTGCACGAGATGTGTGAGGTCCGCAACGTCCTCGTTCATTGTGGCGGTCGTGCCGATGCTCGCCTGCTCAAGGAATGTCCGTGGATGGAGCTCAAGATCGGTGAACCGGTTCAGATAGCTCACAGCGTCTATGGCTGGTACCTGCATGCAGCCCGGACATTCAGCGAGCGGGTCTTCAACCAACTGCTCGTGGCACTGACTTTGCCCTCCTGCCACTGCGCGGGCGTGGATGAGATTTCGCCTAGACCGGAGAGAGACCCGACGAAAGTTCCCGACCCGGCGGAGCAGAAGGAAGCGATTCATTGAGCGTTCGTACCCCTGACCTCGTTGTTCTAAGGAGGCTGAATGGACACCAATGTGCTGAGGCAGATGGGGCGGGCAGCCATTGGCGAGCACGTGAGTCAACCGGCCGTCGCGTTTGTACCGGGCGAACGGGGGGAATTGGCTTCGATCGCCAGTGGTACGCTGTTTGAGACTCTAGGACGAAACGTCGTTGTGCTGACCGCCAAGCATTGCCTCGATGAGGTGGTGGACGGTCCCATACGGCTCGTTGGGTTTCGCTCGAACAATGCTCTGGCTGGGCGCTCGCCTGCGGTGGCAGCTCATCCGTCGGCGTCTGTCGATGTCGGCATGTTCGCGCTGTGGCCTGAAGCGAGTGGTACCTTGCGTGGTCTCGCGCTGCCATTGGACCAAGTTGCCGTCGATGACGCGGTAGACGCCGCCACATGCGATCTGGTCATTGCTGGCTATCCGAAGCAGATGGTCGTTGCGGAAGGTAGTTTTCGCGGCCTGACGGGCATCAACTACCTGACCGGGCTGGGTCAACCTCCGACCGATGCCGTCGGGCGACTTCGCGTCTTGTGGACGGAGATGGAGACGCCCGACGGAATAGCCAAGATGCCACATCCCGGTGGTACGAGCGGTGGCGCGGTCTGGCGCTTTCAGAAGCCTCCCAAGGGTATCTGGTCCCCTGCGCGAAGCGGCTCGGTCATCGGTGTCCCGGTTGCTTGGCTGGAGTCCGCGCAGATTGAATTCGCAGAGCCAGTTTCCAGATGGCGCGACTGGTTCGTCTCGACTGCAGAGGAAATCGATCGACTGCTTAAGTCTCAATCTACGGGATGATCGTCGCCGACCGGGTCCGCCGTGGTCTATCCTTCTTCGCGCTAGTATAGAGACGATGAAAAATCAGCTGCCCACTCAAGGTCGCGCCCGCCTGCTGGCCGAGAAGCGGATCAAGCAGGCTGGGTGGCGATGTGTTGAAGGTCCAAAGACTAGGGCCAGCGGCGCAAACTACGTGTGCCAGTTTCGTGTTGACGACGGCGCGCACGAATTCGACGTGGTCGCGTACGTCCGCAAAGAGAAGG
>JAFEBC010000964.1 GCA_018266095.1 Deltaproteobacteria bacterium | reverse complement strand
TGGTCCGCGGCCTCGGGATCGACAAAGAGATCGGGCGGGCAGCGCAGGTAGCCGAGATCCAGCGCGAGCCGGACGTTGTTCTGCAGCGAGCGGCCCAAGAGGCAGATCTTGCGGCCCATGCCCAGCGCGGCGCGCACCACGCTCTGCACGCGGTGGATGTTGCTGCCGAACATGGCGACGACGATGCGTCCACGCGCGAGCGGACCCGCGAACACGCGCGCGAGCGAATCGCCGACTTCACGCTCCGAGGCCGTCGTGCCCTCGCGCTCGGCATTGGTGGAATCGGACATCAAGAGCGCGATGCCGTCCTCGGCCAGCTCAGTGAAGCGGCGCACGTCGAGCATCCGGCCATCGACGGGCGACCAGTCGATCTTGAAGTCGCCGGTGTGAATCAGCGTGCCTGCCGAGGTGCGGAAGGCGTAGCCCACGGCGTCCGGGATCGAGTGCGGCACTTGCAGCGGCTCGAAGTCGATCACGCCCGCCGAGCCCGACCCGCGCGAGGCGATCTCGAGCAGCTCCGTCTTCAAGTCGTACTCGGCGAGCTTCTCCTTCACCACGCCGAGCGTGAAGCGCGTGCCGCAGAGCGTGATGCCGGGGAACATGCGCACGAGCTGCGGCAGGGCGCCCACGTGATCGTCGTGCGCGTGCGTGAGGAAGACGGCCTCGGGCGGCGGGCCCTCCTTCAAGTACGAGAGGTCGGGCGCGATCACCTCGACGCCCAGCGCGGACTCGGCGCCGCCGGGGAAGAGCAGGCCGCAGTCGATGAGCACGCGGGTGCCGCGGTCCTCCAGCACCATGCAATTCATGCCGACTTCGCCCAGGCCGCCCAGGGGGATGACACGGACCGGTGGTGGCACGAGGACGGGCATCGGCGGGCGGTGAGGATAACAGCACTTGTCGGGATTCGGCGACCCTCATCGCATCTTGCGTCGCGCAGGTCGGAGGGGCGTGTTACGACCCGCGGCGATGTCCGATGTCGTCGCGATCGATCCGCTGGCCAAGCTGCTCAATCCGCCGCAGCTTCAGGCCGTGCGTCACACCGAAGGGCCGCTCCTCGTGCTCGCGGGCGCGGGGTCGGGGAAGACGCGCGTGCTGGTGCACCGGCTCGCGCATTTGCTGCGCTCGAACCTGGCGCGGCCCGGCGAGATCCTCGCGGTCACCTTCACCAACAAGGCCGCCGGCGAGCTGAAAGAGCGCGTGCATGCGCTCGTCGGTCCAGGCGCCGAGCGGCTCTGGGTGTCGACGTTCCACGCCTTCGGCGCGCGCTTGCTCCGCCGCGAGGCAGACGCGCTGGGCCTGACGCGCAGCTTCGCCATCTACGACGACAGCGACCAGCTCGCGGCCATGAAGCGCGTGCTCTCGGACATGAACGTCGAGGCCGGCGAGGCGAAGTCGCTGCTCTGGCGCATCGACCGCTGGAAGAACGAGGGCCTCTTGCCCCCGCAGGTGAAGGCGGGCGAGTTCGACGTGCCCGGCCAGCTCGCGGTGAAGGCCTACGCGCGCTACCAGGAGGCGCTGCAGAAGAGCGACGCGGTCGATTTCGGCGACCTGCTCGTGCGCTGCCTCGAGCTGTTCCAGAAGCGGCCGGAGATCGCGGACGAGTACGCGGGCCGCTTCCGCTACGTGATGGTGGACGAGTTCCAGGACACCAACCCCGCGCAGTACAAGCTGCTCGTCGAGCTGACCAAGATGCACGGAAACCT
>JAFEBC010000963.1 GCA_018266095.1 Deltaproteobacteria bacterium | reverse complement strand
CAGGCTGACTCGCCGCCGACGCCGCAGGTGACGCAGGCCGCGGAGCGGACGCTGGCGGAGGAGGCGGCGCTGGAGCGGCGGGTGATGGAGGTGATGAAGGCGGCGCCCTAAACACATCCCTAAACACATCCTAAACCTTAAACACATCTCACACGATTTCCCTAAACACATCTCACACGATTTCCCTGACCATAGACCCTAGACACATCTCACACGATTTCTAGAGGCTAGAGGCTAGAGGCTAGAGGCTAGAGACACATCTCACACGATTTCTGGAGGCACAGCCCAGGTCGGTGGGCGAAAGCAATGTGGCGGGAACGCCACCTGAAGCATGCCGCGAAGCCATTGCTTGGACGCATCGCGAAAGGCCGCAAGAACCGCTTGGTACTTGCGGACAGCAGCGACCCACGCCGCCCTTGTCGAAGCGTGAGCCTTCGGCCGCGCCGAGTGCTTGGTGTGCAGCGGCCGCCCGTGAGGATCTTGGTTGGCGATGGCCGTCGCCCTTGCTCTCGAGTGATCGCGAGGAGCTGTCCCGTCGATGTCCTTCACCAACTGCACTGCGAGTTGAGCTCGCTGCGCCGCCGACAGGTGAGCCCAGCACGGCAGCGGGGTGAGGACCAAAGCTTCATCATCGCTCGGGCACGCCTCCGAGAAGCGATCCACGTTGACGTCCTCCTCGACTTCCATCGCCCAGCGCCTGGTCCAGTTGCGCCATCGCTGTTGCGACACCTCGACCCCTTCAACGAGCGCGTGCGCACAGGTCAACCCGGGCCACTCTCTGACGGTGGAGACGAGGCCTTCCTTGACGCCGTGACTCAGGACGTAGCGGAGGCGCTCGACCTGCGCCCCCTCGTCGACGACGGGTTCGGACGAGTAGCGCCTCGCAAAGAACCTCCCGCGCCAGCCGACGAGCCGGCCGACCTTCACCGCGATGTTGCTCTGCAGTCGCTGCATGAACCTGCTCATCGCGATCGCCGTTGGCGCTTGCACCATGAGGTGGAAGTGATTGGACGTGAAGACGTAGGCGAAGAGCTTCACTTCGCACTGACGAACGGCCCGCGCGAGGGCCCCTCCGATGAGCTCGTTGGTCTTCCGGCTCGGCGCCATCAGGAGGCGGGATTGAATGGTGCGCGAGGTGATGAAGTAGATCGTCTGCGGGTCGAAGTGACGGATGGGGTAGGCCATGGCGATTCAGCCTTAGCAAGTCGCGGACCAAGTCGTCATGGGTCGCGGTCCGCTGGCGCGGGGACGGGGTGGTAGCGTTTTGGGTGTCCGGTTTTGAGACCACCTGGTCTCGAATCGCTACACCCAAAGAATCGTGTGAGATGTGTTTTTTGGAAACGTGGTCTCGATTCGCTACACCCCCAAGAAGCGTGTGAGATGTGTTCTGGGAATCGTGTGAGATGTGTTCTGGATGTGTTCCCCGGGCCCCGCGATGTGTTCCCCGGGCTACTCGCGCCCGCCCCGCATCCCCGCCAAGAACTCCCGCAACCGCTCCGCCCCCTGCGCGTGCAGCTCCGCCAGATTCGCCTTCGCAATCCTGTCCGACACCGACAGCGGCACCGTGATCGCCATCAACTCCGCCGCCGTCATCTTGGACACATCCACGAACCGCGAGTTCCCCGGATCCACCCCCCGCACCGCCCGCAGCACGCTCCCGCGCACGAGCTGAATCGTCGGATCCGGCGACCTGCGAATGAACCGCACGGCCCTGTGCTCGTCCGTCAGGTCCTCCGGAAAGTCCGGATGGAACGGCACGCAATAGAACGGCGTGTCGCCCCCGCCATGCCGCGCCTGCATCCGCTCCCGCACGCGCGTCACAAACTGTTCGAACGCTCGTGCGGATTGTTCCCCCTGCGACAACTCCGGCACCAACGCCGGGAACACGATCAGCGCCACCTCGATCGACTCCGGCGGCTCGCCCTCGATGCGCGCGATCGTGTCCGCGGCGCGCGTGAGCAGCGTCTCGTGCTCAGCCGTCCCCGGCAGCCCGCCCGGCCCGATCAGCACCGTCCGGTGCAGCTTCCCGGTCTCCCGGCAGCGCTTGGCGTACGGGCAGAGATTGAACGCCTCCACGAACTCCTTCACGTAGCGGTCGTTGCGCGCCAGAGCCTGGGTGATCTCGGGCACTTCCAGCGCACCTTGCGGAGGGGAATCGAGCGGGGTGGTCATCGCGCCGCCACCATGCTAGTTGCCTGCGCCCAAATGCCCCGGCGAACCGATCTCAAGTCCATCCTCCTGCTCGGCAGCGGTCCCATCGTCATCGGCCAGGCCTGCGAGTTCGACTACTCCGGCGTGCAGGCGCTCAAGGCCCTGCGCGAGGAGGGATATCGCACGCTGCT
>JAFEBC010000962.1 GCA_018266095.1 Deltaproteobacteria bacterium | reverse complement strand
TGCGGCTGCAGCAGGTTCAGGCTCTCGACCAGCTTGGCGAACCGCTCGCGATCCTCCGCGATGTCGATCGCGTCCACGCTCGTGCCCAGGATCTTCACGCCCGCCTGCGCCAGGCCCTCGGACAGCTTGAGCGGTGTCTGCCCGCCGAACTGCACGATCGCGCCCAGCGGCTTCTCGCGCTCGGCGATCTCCAGCACGTCCTCGAGCGTGAGCGGCTCGAAGTACAGGCGGTCGCTCGTGTCGTAGTCCGTCGACACCGTCTCGGGGTTGCAGTTGACCATGATGGTCTCGAACCCCGCGGCCCGCAGCGCGTAGCTCGCCTGCACGCAGCAGTAGTCGAACTCCACGCCCTGGCCGATGCGGTTCGGGCCCGAGCCGAGGATCATCACCTTCTTGCGATCCGTCGGCTGCGCCTCGTCCTCGTCCTCGTAGGTCGAGTACATGTACGGCGTGTTGGCCACGAACTCGGCCGCGCACGTGTCGACGCGCTTGAACACCGCGCGCACGCCCGCCGCCTTGCGGGCCGCCGTGATCGCCGCCTCGTTCGTCTTGCGCAGGCGCGCGATGCGACGGTCCGAGAAGCCGAGCTTCTTCCACGCCGCGAGCTCATCCTTGCCGTGCGCCGCCGCGGCCACGATCGCGCGCTCGGCCTCGATGAGCTCCTTGAACTCGCGCAAGAACCACGGGTCCACCGCGCTCAGGAGATAGAGCTCATCCACGCTCATCCCCGCGCGCAGGCCCTCCGCGAGCCAGAACAGCCGCCGCGGCGTGGGCGTCTTCGCCTCCTGCTTGATCTTCTCGCGCTCCTCGGCCGTGTACTCCCACGGACCCGCGTCGCGCCCGAGCGGCGAGTTCAGGCCATCGTTCCCCTGCTCCATCGAGCGCAGCGCCTTCTGCAGCGCCTGCTGGAACGTGCGGCCCATCGACATGACCTCGCCGACCGACTTCATCGACGTGGTCAGCGTCTGGTCCGCGTGCGGGAACTTCTCGAAGTTGAAGCGCGGGATCTTCACCACCGCGTAGTCGATGGCGGGCTCGAAGCTCGACGGCGTGTTCTTGGTGATGTCGTTCTTGAGCTCATCCAGCGAGTACCCGACCGCCAGCTTGGCCGCGATGCGCGCGATGGGGAAGCCCGTCGCCTTCGACGCGAGCGCCGAGCTGCGCGACACGCGCGGGTTCATCTCGATGACGACCGTGCGGCCCGTCTTGGGATCCACGCCGAACTGGATGTTCGACCCGCCCGTCTCGACGCCGATGGCGCGGATCACCTTGCGCGCCATGTCGCGCATCGACTGGTACTCGACGTCAGACAACGTCATCTGCGGCGCCACCGTGATCGAGTCGCCCGTGTGCACGCCCATCGGGTCCACGTTCTCGATGGAGCAGATGATGACCACGTTGTCCTTGTGGTCGCGCATCACCTCGAGCTCGTACTCCTTCCAGCCGAGCACGCTCTCCTCGATGAGCACCTCGGTCGTCGGCGAGTAGTCGAGCGCGCGCCGGCCCATCTCGGCCAGCTCCTCGTGGTTGTAGGCGATGCCGCCGCCCAGGCCGCCGAGCGTGAAGCTCGGACGCAGGATGAGCGGATAGCCGAGCTTGGCGCCCACGGCCATGACCTCGTCCATCGTGTGCGCGACGCCGCTCTTGGGCACGTCGATGCCGATGGACGTCATGCACTCCTTGAAGCGCAGGCGGTCCTCGGCCTTCTCGATGGCGTCGAGCTGCGCGCCGATGAGCTGGCAGTCGTACTTGGCGAGGATGCCGCGCTTGGCGAGCTGCACCGCGAGGTTCAGCGCCGTCTGGCCGCCGAGGGTCGGCAGCGCCGCGGCGGTCCGCTCGGTGGCGAGGATGCGCTCGGCCGCCTCGACCGTGATGGGCTCGATGAACGTGCGATCGGCCCACTCGGCGTCGGTCATGATCGTCGCCGGGTTGGAGTTGAGCAGCAGCGTGCGATATCCCTCCTCGCGCAGGGCCTTGAGCG
>JAFEBC010000961.1 GCA_018266095.1 Deltaproteobacteria bacterium | reverse complement strand
GGAAGGCATGCTCACGCGCGCGCAGTTCGACATGACGCTCGACGTGATGGCGAACTCGCTCGTGTACTGGACGCGCGACCTCGTGAACCGCGGCTGGCTGGGCAAGGACGGCCGCGTGTGGGCCATGACCTCGTCGGGCGGCACGCGCGTGTGGCCCGCGTACGGCGCGGTGTCGGCGGCGAAGGCGGCGCTGGAGTCGCACTGCCGTCAGCTCGCGCTGGAGCTGGCCCCGCGCGGCATCGCCGTGAACGCCATCCGCGCCGGCGTCACGGACACGCCTGCGCTGCGCAAGATCCCGGGCAACGCGGAGATGATCGAGATCGCCAAGAAGCGCAACCCCGCGGGGCGCCTGACGACGCCGGAAGACATCGCCAAGCTCCTGGTGCTGCTCGCAGACCCGCGCTCGGGGTGGCTGACGGGCAACACGCTGGGCGTCGACGGCGGCGAAGACATCGTCGGCTAGCTGGTCGCCTCCGAGCGATCGCGGAGCGTACTTTCACGGTCCTCCGCCCGACCGAAGGCAGACTCACGTCGGATGTTGTAGAGGAGGGCCATGACCTTCCTCGTCCTCGCGTCGCTCCTCGCCGTCACGCCGCCCATGCCCGCGCCCGCCGGAGAGTTCGCGCACACCAAGTGGTGCAGCGTGATGCCGAACCACGACCCGGGCCTGAAGCAGCTCACGCCGGCCGCGCAGGCCGTGGGCCTCGAGCCGTTGTTCCTGCAGGTGGCGATGGTCAGCGAGGGCTTCGCCATCAAGGACGTGCCCAAGCCGGGGATGCCGATGATCAACGGCAAGCCCGAGTTCGCCAACATCCTCAACGGGACGGCCATCGGCGGCTTCGACCTCAGCGCGCCCGGCGGCTACAGCAGGGTGGCCGACCGCGAGGCCGCGCTGGCGCTCTACTCGGGCGACTCCTGGACCGACGACGGCACCGACACCTTCGGCGCTGAGTTCAAGGGACTGCTCGCCTCGGGCCTGCTCAAGGGCGCGCCCAAGGGCGGCCTCGTCGCCGACTTCCACAAGCTGCGCATGGACCAGCCGGCCACCTGGCCCGACTACCTCTGGTTCGATTCGTCCGAGGTCAACGAGGCCGCGACCATGCGCTTCAAGACCGAGGACTTGGGCAAGCCCTACTCGCAGCGCCGCCGCGTGACCGGCCCCACCAAGGGCGACCCGGGCCGCACGCTCTACAAGACCTTCGCGGCGCAGGTGGCGGCGAACGCGGCGATGTGGCGCCTCTCGCAGAAGAAGATCGACCAGATGAAGGCCAGCATCCCCGCCATCGCCAAGAAGACGTTCGCGGGCGACGAGCTCGTGTTCTGGTCGAAGGTGTCGTTCAACGGCGGCCAGGGCTCGCAGGCCGCGGCGTACGGGATGCTGAAGGCGTACGCGGCGGGCGGCGTGTTCAAGAACACGGCGTACCTGACGACGAAGCCGAAGCTGGGGTTCGACGTGCTGTACCAGAACGCGCGGTACGTGCTGGACACGTACAAGTATTGCAAGACACACCCGAACGGGTAGGGCGCCTAGAGCGTGGCGCGGATGATCTGCCACTGCTCCCACGCCAGTTCGGGCTGCAGGTCCGCATAGCCGCGTGAGCGCTCCAGCTCCGCGGCGTGCTTGGGGTCCATGGCGATGGTCATGCACTCGGCGACGACGGCTTCGACTTCATTGCGCGTCAGCGGTGAGCCCTTCTTGCGCTCCGCCGCGACGACGATCGATACGTAGGTGGGCATCGCGGTGAGCACCACCTGGCCACCAGCGACGCCGCGCACCCCTGGCTCATGGAAGCGCCAGATGCCGAAGGGATTGCAGCGCCCGTCGTCCGGGTGATGCCGATGGTCCGGCCAGCGATCGAATGCGCGGCGTGGTGATTCCACATTCGGACTGAACGTGTGCCCGGAGGCAAGGCCGGGCTTCTCCGCGATTTGGTACACGCAGAATGTGTCGAGCCATCCCATCGCGTCGCGCGCGTCGGACATCGCGATCT
>JAFEBC010000960.1 GCA_018266095.1 Deltaproteobacteria bacterium | reverse complement strand
ATCCGCATGCAGCGCGCCATCCTGCACGTCGACATGGACGCCTTCTACGCCTCGGTCGAGCAGCGCGACGACCCGAGCCTGCGCGGCAAGCCCGTGGCCGTGGGCGGGCCCTCGCGTCGCGGCGTGGTCTGCGCGGCCAGCTACGAGGCGCGTCCGTTCGGCGTGCGCTCGGCCATGCCCATGATGCGCGCGATGGCGCTGTGCAAGGACCTCATCGTCGTCCCGCCGCGCTTCGACAAGTACGCCGCCGTGAGCGCGCAGGTGTTCGACATCTTCGCCAGCTTCACGCCCGAGATCGAGGGCCTCTCGCTCGACGAGGCCTTCCTCGACGTGACGCACTCGCAGGCGCTCTTCGGGCCCGCCGCCGAGCAGGCGCGCAAGATCAAGGAGCGCATCTTCGCCGAGACGCAGCTCACCGCCAGCGTGGGCGTCGCCGACGTGAAGTTCGCGGCCAAGATCGCGAGCGACCTGAAGAAGCCGGACGCGCTCGTCGTCGTGCCGCCCGGCCAGGTGCGCGAGTTCCTGGCGCCGCTCGCCGCAGGCAAATTGTGGGGCGTCGGCCCGAAGACGCTCGAGCTCCTCCACAAGCTGCGCCTGCGCACCATCGGCGACGTGGCCCGCGCCGAGCGCAAGGACCTCGAGCGCGCCCTCGGCAGCGCCGGGCCCTGGCTGCACGACCTGGCCAACGGCCTCGACGCGCGCGAGGTGGAGAGCGACCGCGTCGCCAAGAGCGTGGGCGCCGAGGAGACCTTCGAGGACGACCTCACCGACGAGGCGGACCTCAAGCCGTTCCTGCACGAGCAGGCCCTGCGCGTCGCGGCCCGCCTGCGGCGCGGCAAGCTCTTCGCCGGCACCGTGTCGCTCAAGGTGAAGTACTCGGACTTCCAGCTCGCCTCGCGCCAGTGCGCCCTGCCGCGCAAGACGGACGACGGCGCCCTCCTCTACCAGACGGCCCTGACGCTCCTGCCCGCGCTCGCCACTGGCCGGCCCATCCGCCTCACCGGCCTGTCCGCGAGCGACCTCGGCGACGAGGCGCCGCAGCTCGGCCT
>JAFEBC010000095.1 GCA_018266095.1 Deltaproteobacteria bacterium | reverse complement strand
GCTCGCCACAGCGCCCGCCCTGCCGTGCACCATCCTCTCAGGACAGGACCCCAACGGCGTCGTCTGGGTCGGCAACAACGAGGACTGGTCGTTCGACTTCGAGACGCGCATGAACGTCATCGTGGGCGCGCCCGGTGAGCTCTCGGGCGTCGCCTTCGTCTACGACTTTCCCGAAGCCGAGATCCAGGGCGGCCTCAACGAGGCGGGCCTCTTCTTCGACTTCAACTCGCTGCCCTCCGTGGACCCTGCGAAGGTCGAGGGCTGGGCGAAGAGAAGGACTTCCCCGGCGGCCGCGAGGCGCTGTTCCTGCATGTGCTGCGGCACGCGCGCACCGTCGCCGAGGTGCTCGCGCTCAACGAGCAGTACCGCCTTCCGCCTCTGTTGCAGGCGCAGATGCACCTCGCCGACTCGAGCGGGGCGCTGGCCGTGATCAGCGCGTCGGGCGTGCGCACGAGCCACGGCGGGTCGCAGTTCTCGACGAACTGGGACGTCTGCGGGCCCTCGGGCACTGCGCGCGAACACGCCTGCTGGAGGTACCCGATCGCGAAGCGCATCCTGAACGAGCGTGGCGTCAGCCGCGAATCGATCCGCGACGCGCTCGAGGCCACGCATCAGAACCGGTACGGCAGCACCATCTACAGCCACGTCACGAACCTCTCGACGCGTGAGTTCGACCTGTACTACGCGGGCGATTTCTCGCGGCCGCTGAGGTTTCGTCTCGCGGACCTGATCGCGGGCGGTCCGCGCAGCCTGCTCATGCGCGAACTGTTCACCGAAGCCCCCGTGGTGCGCGCCTTCAACGCCTGGCAGGCCTCGGGGGCGGCGGCCGGCGTCAAGGCGTTGCGCGCGGCGGGCGGGCCGCCGGAGCGCCTCGCGGAGTCGCTCCACGAGCTGCATTGGAACGCTTTGAACCAGGTGAATCGATATGCCGACGGGCGCACCTTCTTCGAGGCGTGGCTGGCGGCGACCGGGGGCAAGGATCCGGCGACCGACTTCTACGCGGGCCTCACGGCGCTGACCAACGGTGAGGCGGAGAAGGCCGAGGCCTCCTTCGCGCGGCAGGCCGAGGTCGATCTGGCGCAGGGCGACGGGCCCGGCTACGGCAGGCCGGCGGCCGGGTTCCTCCGTGCCCTGCGCGGCGAGCGTCCCGCCGACGCAAACGCGCACTTCGAGCTCGAAGGCCATCACGACGCGAAGTTCGTCGGCGTCTACAACATCACGAACAACACGGTGCGGGCGTTCCTGCTGCGCACGAAGACGGGCTGGGCGCGCGACTTCGCGCTGCCACCGGGAAAGATCCAGTACGCGTTCATGGTCGACGGCGAGATCCTGCTCGACCCGAAGAACCCGGTCACGGAGGAGGCCACCTACGACGGCGACGCCGAATGGGTGGGGCACCGCAAGCTGAACGCGACCGTCATCGCTCAAGCACCTCGTCCAGAGCGGTGAGCACAGGCAGCTCTGTGGTGAGCGCTGGACCAGCGCGGATTCTTCGTCGCGATCCGGTCCACGCGGATTGACTGGTCATTTCAGATGACTATACTGACGGCATGCCGCGCCGACGGACGGACAACGTCACAGTCACCGATCTGAAGGCCCACGCCCTTGCGCTCGTTGCGCGCGTCAGCGAGACGGGCGGCGCGTTGGTCATCACGAAGCGAGGGAAGCCTGTTGCGCAGTTGGTCCCCTACCAGGCGCGCCGGGCAGCCAAGCCAGGCGGTTTGCGCCACACCATGATGCGCATGGGCGATCTCGTCCGGCCCACGTCTGATGACGGCGAGTGGGAAGCCACCCGGTGAGCCTGCTGCTCTATACCCACGTCTGGGTGTGGTGGCACCTCGAGCCCGACCGGATTCCTGCGCGTGCCCACAAGCTCATTGCTGCGGCCGGCCGGGAGTCCGCGCTCTACCTCTCGGCGATTTCGCCCTGGGAGGTGTCGGTGCTGGTCGAGAAGCGGCGCCTGGAATTGAACATGGACGTCTTGGCGTGGATCGAGCGAGCCCTCGAATTGCCAGGCCTGTCGGTCTACCCGCTGACGCCGGCGATCGCCGTCGCCTCCACGCGCTTGCCGTTTCCCCTTCATCCGGATCCGGCCGACCGCATCATCGCGGCGACGGCGCTGGAGCTTGGGGCGACGCTCCTGACGCGTGATGAGCGCCTCCTCGAGTGTGATGGGGTCAGAGCGCGCTGGGCCCGATAGAGTGGGGCCCAAGCTGTGACGGATCGGAAGGCGCCGTGTTGGAATCCCATTGTGGCTTTTCCGGCGGAGGAGCAGGCAGAACGCGATCGTGTGCGCCGCGCAGCGGACAGGAGTAGCCGTCTGTCCGCCAGCAAGGGGACGCTCTCGGAGCCGCCGGCCGCGCCGCCGTCACCAGCGCTTGGAATCGACGCATCCGATTTCGACGAAGCGGCAAGTTCGCCCATCCTGATTGATGTGGATGGGCGTCGGGTACCCGTGATCGCACTCGCGCCCTTGCTCAAGAACAGGCGAGCGACTGGCCGGGAGCAAAACTTGGCGGACGCGGCCGGCCTTGGAGCGGCTCAATCAGACTGGCCGTTAGTCAATTGTTGCCTTGTCGATTTGCAACCACGTTGTTCAGATGGATCCGACAGGCGAGCGAACTACCTGGTTGGGCTGAACCCTGAGGCCAGGCGGCGCCCTCTCCCTCGCGCGCCTCGCCCTGGCGCGGTGGTTCTGGAAGGAGTCCACCGCGGAGGCCCCACCGCGTCGCCGAGGTCGCTCGCGCCCAGCGCCAGGTGCTCTTCGACATCCCGGCTCGCCCACCTCTGAAGCAATCGAGATTCGAAATAGCGATAGGGCGGATAAGAGGCGTTCTGTCCACTGACCCCTCCCATCGGGTACTGTACCACTGGCCCTCACGGGCGCGGCCTGGAGGGAAGTGATCTCCTATGACGCGAGCAAACCAAGCTGACCTTCGGCACGACGACCGTGGAGCGATGCTCTTGGCGGGCGTGCCCTATTCAGGAGTCGCAGTTGAGTATTCGGAAGACGGCAAAATCCTGAACGAAACTCCCTATCACGATGGATTCGAACATGGACTCAGGCGCTCTTGGTATCGTGGCGGTTCGCTGTGGCTGGAGACGCCTTTTTTCCATGGTCGCGTACTCGGGATCTGCAAGGAGTGGCATCCAAGCGGGAACCTGCGCCGAATGATGGAAGTCGATAGTCGCGGCAAGCGCATCAAAGAGTGCGAGTGGAATGCCGATGGTGTCGAAGTCAAATTTTCGAAGGCTGCAGACCTGGGACAGGTCACTCCTGAGATGCGAAATCGTAGGTGAGCATCCTTGCTAGGTGAGGCTGCCCGCCGGCGGCTTTCTGGCAGCTTGGTCGGCTCGGGCAAGTAGTGTCGGAATTCTATAGCGACCTGACATCAAGGCGACGTGCCTTGCTGCTGAGGCCTCGTCGATACCGACCGCAGTAACAAAAATTGGCCGACGAGACTCACCGCGATAAACAGGGACGGCAAAAGCAGCACCTGCAAATGCGGACTTTGCCACGCCGACAACGGTCACGGATCGTTGCAACGCGTGGTACAAGTGCGCGCCCAGCCCCCAAACGCCGCCGGGAAGCCACACGTAGCCATCAACGAGGGCGATTTCGGGAGGTCTGCCCACGCGGCCCAGGACAGCCAAGAGGCAGGGAAGTTCCCGCTCGAAGAAACGCCCCGAGGCATACGGAGCGGGGGAGTCGATGGACGCACAGACAATCCTTGATTCCTTGGCTGAATGCCAGTCGTCAGCTAACACGCAAGCAGCGGTTGCCCTGTCTTCCGCGTAGGCGACATCCTGGACGCCAATTGTTTGGTTGTGTGTTGCCACCTATCCTCCTCGGTGCCTCAGCGGCGCTCTTCCGGTTCTACTTCGCCAGTCGCTCGCACCCTCTCCACCACCTCATCAAACACCCTCGCTGCCTCCCCGGCTCCATCTGCGCCTTCACCTAGCGATAGGTCGGATAAGAGGCGTTCTGTCCACTGACCCCTCCCATCGGCTACTGTACCACTGGCCCGCACGGGCGCGGCCTGGGGAAAACAAGCCCTAATTCGGACGCGAAATCCGAACTTTGGGCGCAGTTCACCGATCGCGTCGTCACAGCAGGGAGACCTGCAGCGTCGGCACGTCGTCTTGCCAGCCCAGGTCTTCGCCGGGCGCACTCCGCACCGGGCTCAGGGGCGGACCGGTGGTGGGCAGGTTCAAGTGCTCCAGGATCGCCCGAATCGCCTG
>JAFEBC010000959.1 GCA_018266095.1 Deltaproteobacteria bacterium | reverse complement strand
GGTTAGGGGCCCCGAGCGCCGCTGCCTCATCCCGCGCGATTTATCGAGTGACCTCTCTCCCGTGTCCGAGGTCTCGTTGGACGCCACGGATCGGCCCGGTGTACGCCCGGCTCGGAGGATGTGTGACCCATCGAATCTTCGCCGTCGTCACGCTCACTTGCGCGCTCGCGTGCGGTGGCAGCCTGGGCCTCGAGGGCGGGCTGGACGCGGGGACGGACGCGGGCACCGACGCCGGCAGCGACGCGGGGACCCTCACGCTCGAGCAGCGCACGCAGGCCGTGCAGACCACCATCAGCGACAACTCCGCGTGCACGGCGGTGCCCAACTTCTACTGGGAGATCGGCGACAAGGACGGCGCGCTCGCGTCCGGTGAAGTGGGCGTCGGGGTCCACTCCGACACGCAGATGGGCATCGCCAGCGCCAGCAAGCTGCTCTGGGGCGCGTACGTGGTCGAGCGCTTCAAGGACTCGATGGCGAGCATCGACGACAACTTGATGACGATGCGCGGCGGGTACGTGAGCCTCAACTACTCGTCCTGCCTGACCACGACCACGGTCGCCGACTGCCAGTCGAAGGGCACCAACGGCGACCACACGGCCGCGGACGACGGCGTCTTCCACTACGACGGCGGGCACTTCCAGAAGTACGCGGTGGGTCTCGGGCTGGGCGCGGACACGAACGCCACGCTGGCGGCGCACATGAAGGAGAAGCTCGGCTCGGACCTCGGCTTCAGCTTCAACTCGCCGCAGCTCGCGGGCGGCGCGAAGACGAGCGCGGCGGACTACGCGCTGTTCCTGCGCAAGATCCTGAACCAGCAGTTGGCCATCGGCTCACACCTCGGTGAGAACGCGGTGTGCACGCTGCCCGGCACGTGTCCCCGCGCTGACTACAGCCCCGTGAACGAGAACTGGCACTACTCGTACGGCCACTGGGTCGAGGACGATCCGGCCACCGACGACGGCGCGTTCTCCAGCCCGGGTGCGTTCGGGTTCTATCCATGGATCGACGCCAGCAAGACCTACTACGGCGTGCTCGCGCGCTACTCGCTGGAGGGCCAGGCGTACGTGCAGTCGGTGCTCTGCGGGCGGCTCTTGCGCAAGGCGTTCGTCACCGGCGTCGCGCAGTAGACCCTGCGCCAGCGGGACCGCTCAAGGCGCCTTCACCAGCGTGGCCGACACGCGCGCGTCCACACCGCCGCGCACCGTGGTGGTCCAGCGCCGGTGCCCGCGCAGGGTGAGCGTGAGCTGTCGGGACTCCCCCTCGCGCACGGGGTTGTTGGCCAGGATCGGCGTCACGCCCAGCACCTCGGCGCCCAGGGTCACCGTCGCGCCCTCGGGCGTGCTCTCGATGGTCATGGAGTGCGAGTCCGGGTCGCCGTCGTCGACCTCGGCGGCGCGGGCAGCGACCTTGTCGTCGCCGTCGTCGACCTCGGCGGCGCGGGCGGCGACCTTGTCGTCGCCGTGGACGGCCTGGGCGGCGCGGGCGGCGGCCTTGGCGTCGACGTGCGCCTCGGGGTCGGTGGTCGCGTCGAGCTG
>JAFEBC010000958.1 GCA_018266095.1 Deltaproteobacteria bacterium | reverse complement strand
GCGCTGCGCCGCGAAGAGCTCGGGATCGCGATCGTGGGCGACATCGGCGGCGGTGCGCTCGACCAGCACCTCGGGCACGAGCCCCGCGTCGGGCCGGGGCTGCGCCGGGAAGCGCGCGATGAGCGGCAGGTCCACCTCGAGCTTGGACACCGGCAGCGCCAGGAAGAAGAACGCGCCGCCGTTGATGCCGCGCTGGTTGCCGCCGGTCGGCTCGCCCACGAGCGTGCCCAGGTGCGCCTCTTGGAGGAGCTGCGCGAACTGAAACGTGGCCGAGCTGTTGCTCGCGTCGACGAGCACCGCCACGCGGCCCAGGAAGCGCGGCGCGAGCGGGTGGATCACCTTGGGCCCGTCCGAGTCGCCCTTGAGCAGATAGAAGCCGTCCTGCGGGTCGTGCGCGTCGGCGCCCCAGTCGAAGAAGGACTTGTCCCAGGTGTGCAGGAAGGGCCGCAGCGCGTCCGGCACGCGCTGGTAGCGCACCTTGCGCACATAGGCGCCCGCGGTCAGGTCGGCGTCGAGGAGGTGCGCGAGGACCACGTCGCCCACGTCCAGGCCGCCCTCGTTGCCGCGCAGGTCGATGATGAGCGCCGGCGTCTTGTTGGCGTCGAGCTCGTCGAAGCTGCGCGCGAGGAAGGCCTTCCAGTCCCACTTGGAGTCGTAGAGCGCCCAGGTGGTCATGGTGAGCACGGCGGCGCCGTCGTCGAGGTAGCGCAGCGAGAACGGCTCCTGCGCGCCGCGGCCGTCGACGGCCAGGCCAGCCTTGCGCTGCTCGAAGGTGAGCGGGGCCACGGGCACGGTGCGCTGCGCGCCGCCCGGGGGCTCGATGAGGAGGGCGTAGGTCTCGCCCTTCATCGGGAACAGGAGCGGGTGGAACAGATCGAACGGCTCGTAGGCGCCGTCGCCGCGGAGCTCGAGGAGGCTCTTGCGCTTCTGGTCGTTGCTCCCGTCGGCGCGCACGAGCGGCATCATGCGCGCCAGGAGGCGCTCCGCGGGCACGTCGTCGATCGCGCGCACGCGCGTTCCCCTGGGCAGCACGTGCTCGGCGCTGTCGTCGCGGGTCACCACCATCTGCTCGCCCAGCCAGCGGAAACGGAACGGCACGCGCGTCTTGCCCGAGAACAGCTCGGCGGCGACGGCCTTGTCGAGGTTGAGCGGGTTCACGTAGGTGTGCCCGCAACGCAGGCTGGCCAGGAACTCCGAGAGCTTGAGGTACGCCTCGGCGCGCGTCTGGTCCTTGCCCAGCGCGGCCTTGAGCGCGGCGAAGCGGGCGTCGAGCTGGGCCGGCGTGGTGTAGCGCAGGAGGCCTGGGTGCAGCTCGCGCAGCGCCTGCTCCAGCACAGGGAGGTCCCTCTCGACCAGCTCGCGGCCCGGCAGCTCGGGCGGCGCGGCGAGCACGGGGAGCGACGACAAGACGAGCGCGAGGGCCAGGCGGCAGGGCATCGCGGCACCCTGGAGCGTGAGCGATCGAGACGTCAACTGCGCCGGGCGCCGCCGCTACGTGCGCCCCGCGGCGAAGTCGTCCACGCTCCTCCATTGCTGCATCAGCCACTCGGTGCGAGCCGCCGCTCCCTGCGGCACCTCGCTGCGCGGCACGCGCCACAGCCGCACCTGCACCGGCGCGTCCATCAGCCGGCCCCGCGTCAGCTCATCGAGCGAGCG
>JAFEBC010000957.1 GCA_018266095.1 Deltaproteobacteria bacterium | reverse complement strand
TATTGGGTGTGGATCCCCGGGCGCATCTGGGGCCCCGCGTGGGTCTCGTGGCGCAACGGCGGGGGCGGGATGGGGTGGTGCGCGCTCGGGTGGCACGGCGAGGTCTGCAGGGGCGGGCCGGGGTGGATCTTCGTCGAGCAGCGGCACTTCCTGGATCCGGTCCGGACGTACGGGATTCCGCCGGGGCAGACGCGCGGCTGGTACGAGCGCTCGCACCACCTGCCCAAGCTGCGGCCCGGCAAGCACTGGGGGCCGCCCATCCGCTTCGTCTCCAAGGCGGTGGGGCACCCGGTCCGTCCGGTGCCGGTGACGACGGCGGGCACGTCGATGGGGGCCACGCGCTCGGGCACGTACAACGGCGGCGGCGTCCACGTGTTCGTGCCGCGGACGCAGCCGTTCCCGCATCCGGTGAACCGCGGGCCGGGGCGCTACGAGACGCCGCGCGAGTGGCCGGCGCCGGAGCACACGCGCACGGGCCCGCCGGAGCGGCCGGGCAATGAGTGGCATCCGCCGTCGGGCGAGCCGCACGAGGGGCATCCGCGCGTCGATCACGGCGGCGGAGAGTGGAACCGCGGCGGCGAGGCCGGGCAGGGTCCGGGCGGGCGCCCGCGCGGCGGCGATCAGGGGGAGGGGCATCCGCGCGGCGGCGATCAGGGCGAAGGCCACCCGCGCACCGATCCGGGCCCCGGCAGGCCGCAGGGGCCGGGCGGCTGGCACGCGCCGCACGAGAGCCCGCCGCAGCGCGAGCCGCGCGAGGAGCACGGCGGCAACACGGGCATCGTCCCGCCGCATCGCATGGGTGGCGAGGGCTCGGGCGGCCGCCCGGAGAGGCCGCAGGGCAAGCCGGAGAAGAGCGAGCCGCCGCCGAGGCCGAAGGTGCAGATCGAGAAGAAGTGAAGAGGAGCGGGCGCGGGGCGTGCGGAGGGATTGCGCCCGACTGAGCGCGCGGCAGCGCTCACGTAGAACGGAGCTCCAAGCACAAGGCGGAGGCGAGGTGCCGGTCGTGCCGCAGGCCTCCCGGAGGGCGCAACCCTCCGCACGCCCCGGGCCCGCGGCCGACCGTTAGCCCAGGGTGAACCAGAACGTCGCGCCTTCCCCCGGCCGGCCCTCCGCCCAAATCCGGCCGCCGTGCCGCTGCACGATGCGCGCGACCGTGGCGAGGCCGATGCCTGTGCCCTCGAACTGCGACGCGGGGTGCAGCCGCTGGAACGGCTGGAAGAGCTTCTGCGCGTACGCCGGATCGAAGCCCGCGCCGTTGTCCTTCACGTAGTACGCGACCTCGCGCTCGAGCTGCTTCTGGCCCAGCTCGAGCTGCGGCTTGTCGGTGCGGCGCGTGTACTTCCAGGCGTTGTCGAGGAGGTTCTGCATCGCCACGCGCAAGAGCTGCGGCGAGCCGCGCGTGGTCAGGCCCGGCGCGAGGAGGATGTCGATCTGCCGCTCGCGGTCGTGCGCGCGCAGGTCGTCGAGGATGGCGGCCGCGAGCTGCGAGAGGTCGATGTCGCTCTTCTCCAGCGGCGCCCGCGTCACGCGCGAGAGCTGCAGGAGGCCCTCGACGAGCTCGCTCATGCGGCGGGACGCGTCGCGCACGCGGTTCAGGTGGCCCTTGGCCTCGCCGTCGAGCGTGTGGCCCGCGGCCTCGTCGAGCGCCTCGGAG
>JAFEBC010000956.1 GCA_018266095.1 Deltaproteobacteria bacterium | reverse complement strand
GATGGCCACGCCGTCCTTCTTCCACTGGTACGTGAGCACGTAGCCCGCCTGCACCGTGCCGCTGCCGGTGGCCGCGACCGCGAAGCTGCCGGAATAGCCGACCGCGGCGGTCACGTTGGAGGGCTGGCTCGTGATCACCACGGGCGCGGGCGTGACCACCGTGATGTTGGCGACCGCCTTGTTGCTGGAGTTGCTCTGGCTCGTGGCCGTCACGCTGAAGCTGCCCGTGTTGGGCCCCGCCGTGTACACGCCCGCGCTGGTGACGGAGCCGCCCGCGCTCGCGCTGAAGGTCACGCCGCCACCGCCCGTCACTTGCGCCGAGAACGTGAAGTTGTCGTTGGGATAGAGGAGCACGGAGGTGGGCGTGATCGACACGCTGCCCGTGGCGGGCGCGCTCTGCAGATCCCACACGCCGCGGCCCCACGTGCCCACGCGCAAGAACGAGCTGTCGGGCGCGACATAGAGGTCGGTGACGCGGACCTGCGGCAGGCCGGCGCCGAAGAGCGCCCAGTTGGCCCCGCCGTCGGTGGTGCGATAGACGCCAAGCCAGGTGGCCGCGTAGACGGTGTTGCCCGTGCCGTCGCCCGGATCGACCGCCAGCTTGGTCACCGGGATGTCGGGCAGGCCGTTGTCCCGCCGGGCCCAGGTGGCGCCGCCGTCGCCCGAGCGCGCCACATGCGCCGCGCTGGAGGTCGTCGCCTCCGAGCAGACGTAGAGCACCTGATCGTTGGCCCACGCCACATTGGAGTTGAAGCCGTACCAGCCGATGCCCGCGCCGTCGGTGCCGGCGATCCCCAGGAGCCGCTCGGTCCACGAGGCGCCGCCGTTGGTGCTGATGAGCACCGCGCCCCCCGATCCCGCGCCCGCGATCTTGCTGAGATCGGCAGGGTGCACACCCAAGCCGTGCGAGACGCCGCGGATGGTGCGCCCGCTGGAGATCCCGCCGCTCCCGGCCACGCCGATCTGCGTCCAGCCGCTCGAGCTGCTGCGATAGATGTTGCCGAGCTTGCTGTAGGTGAAGAAGACCTGCCCCGAGGGGTCGGCGACCGCGGTGGGCGTGATGATCGGCGTCACGAAGTAGAAGTTCGCGCTCGTCTGCGCGGGCAGGCCCGTCACGAAGCTGGAGAAGTTTGTCTGATCGACCACCGGGCTCGTGGTCGCGCGCTTGATCTGGTCGTACACATACGAGCCGAGCGTGACGCCCGAGGCCGGCGCCCAGGCCACGCCGAAGCCGTCTCCGCCGCGCACCTGATCGTAGAGCGTGCTGGGCGCCGCCTGCCGGATGCGGACGCCGTTGTCCTGCAGGCCCACCACCGCGCTGCCCGCGATCGAGGGCTGCACGCCGATGGCGTAGACGAGGTGGGTGACGAGGCCCCTGTTCTTGGTGTCGTCCCAGGTCGCGCCGCCGTCGGTGCTGGTGAAGAGGCCGCCGTCCGTGCCGATGAACAAGCGCGTGACGCCGCCGATCTTGGAGTACGCGGCCGCGTGGAAGTCAGCGTGGATGTACGCGCGCGTCCCCTTGGCGAGCCAGTCGCTCAGGATGGACCAGCTCGTCCCGCCGGTGGTGGTCTTGGCGCCAGCGAGCTTGCCGCCCAGGTAGACCGTGTTGGTGTTGCTGGGGTCGACCAGGATCATGTGGTTGTAGAAGGCCTGCTCGCTCATCAGGTCCATCGTGGTCTGATCGCCGTCATCGTTGCTGGGGGTGATGTTGTTGATGCCCAGCGCCGACCAGGTCTGGCCGCCGTTCGTGCTCTTGAACAGGTCGAGCTGATCGGTGTCGCCGCTGGCGGCCGCGAAGCAGTACACGACGGCGTCGCCAGGCGTGCCGACCGCGAGCGTCGCGCGGCCTGCGCCGCTGAACACGTTGCCCGCGTTGGTGATCGGGCTCCAGGTGGCGCCGGTGCTCGTGCCGGTGCCGGTGGAGACGTACAGCGCGCCGCTGCCGTTCCCGTCCTCGACCGAGGCGAGCCAGCCCACCGAGGTCTTGACGAGGCTCCACACCTGCTTGCCGCCGAAGCCGCCCACCGCGCCGAAGGTGGCGCCGCCGTCGGTGCTGCGAAAGAGGCCGTTGTCGGTGCCCGCGAAGACGATGTCCGCGCTGGTGGTGGTGCCGACCGAGGTGTCGACCTTGAGCTC
>JAFEBC010000955.1 GCA_018266095.1 Deltaproteobacteria bacterium | reverse complement strand
CGTCGGGGACCACGGCCATCGGCGGCTCGAGCTCGGTCACGGTCGCGCTCCCGATCTGGAGCAGCGCGGGCACGCAGACGCTCACCTGCACCGCCACCACCAGCGATGGCCTCGGCGGCCCGCTCACCTGGACCCTGACCGCGACCGTCAACGCGGCGCCCACGGGCGTCGGCGCCACCGGCGGCACGGTGGACCTGCTCGACTTCGTCTTCAACGGGGACACGCGCCCGCCCAACTGCGACCAGAACACGGCCTACCCGGCCGCGGCCTTCGCCTCCGAGGTCGTGAAGCAGGCGGCGCTGAACACGCAGTTCGCGCTCGACCTGGGCGACCACATGTACGTGTGCACCGCGGGCGACACCGGCCTCGCCAACGCGCAGACGCAGTTCAAGAACTTCACCGACGCGCTCGACGCCAACTGGCCGTCGAACCGCCTCTGGTTCATGACGATGGGCAACCACGAGTGCCAGGTGAACCAGGGCAACGGCTACTGCTTCCCCGGCGGCACGGACCCGAACTTCAACACCTGGTTCGGGGGGCTGCAGAAGTACTCCAAGCAGTCGTTCCCGAACTACAAGATCGACATCACCACGCGGCACGGCCTCGTGCGCCTGCTGGTGATCGCCGACAACTCGTACAACGCCACCATCGGCACGTGGGTCGATCAGCAGCTCACCGACGCCGACCAGCACGCGTTCGCCACGCTCGTGGCGCGGCATCACACCGTCGTCGACCGCACGACGCCCGATTGGGTGCTCAAGCTGCTCGACAACCACAAGGCGACGCTGCTGATGGTCGCGCACGACCACAAGTACTACCGGTCGACGTACACGCGCGCGAACGGGACCACCATCCCCGCGGCGGTCTGCGGCCTGGGCGCTGCGAACACGGGCTACACGGGGTTCTGCCGGCTCACGGAGCAGGCGAACGGGAGCTTCGTGATCACGCAGTACGATATCTACGGCACGCCGCACGACACGTGGTCGGTGAGCGGGCAGCAGTAACTCCGCGGTCCCGGGGCGTGGGGAGGGTTGCGCCCGCGGCCGCGGTCCCGGGGCGTGGGGAGGGTTGCGCCCTCCGGGAGGCTTGCGGCACGACCGGCACCTCGCGTCCGCGAGGTGCTGGGAGCTCCGGACTACGCCTTGATGTGCCGCGCCTCAGTCGGGCG
>JAFEBC010000954.1 GCA_018266095.1 Deltaproteobacteria bacterium | reverse complement strand
GTTCGGCTCGCCGGCCGTGCTGTACGGATAGGCCGGACCGTCGACCCGCTCGCGGATCCAGGCGCTGCCGGACTTGGTGGCGTACATGGCCTTGCTGGTGCCGTTGCCCAGGCCGAGCGCGTAGGCGAGGTGCGGCGTGCCGTCCGCCGCGAGCTGCATCGAGAGCGCGAGGCGCGGCTGGCCGCCCACTTCGTAGCCCATGCCGTCGACCTGCTCGGTGGCCCACGCGCTGCCCGTCCAGGTGGCGAGCCACACCGAGGGGTGCGTCGTGTTCGAGTAGAAGATGACCGGGTTGCCCGCGCTGTTGAACGCGAGCTTGCACGCCGAGCCGGTGACGTCCTTGCTGGCGTCGACCACGCCCGAAGGCGCGACCGCGTAGTTCAGGTTGGCGCCGCCCGCGATGCGGAAGTGGAAGCTCGTGGTGGTGATCTTCTTGGGCAGGCCCAGCGAGACCGTGAGCGAGGCCTCCTCCGCGTCGGGCAGCGTCCAGGCCACCTCGTCGCCGCTCTCGGTGATCCCGCCCGCGCTCGCGGACCAGTGGATCTCCGGCGCCACCTCGGTGGCGTACTCCACCCTGAAGTGCTCGACCTGGCCCGGCTGGTACGCGCCCGTGTCGGTGCGCACGATGCCGATGATCTCCGGCGCGCGCGGGTCGCCGTTGTCGATGCGCGTGCCGGTGCAGGCGACGAGCAGCGCGGGGCAGAGGGCGAGGACGAGCTTCATGCGTGAGGTCATCTGGATCTCCGAGCCTGCGTACATCGGTGAAAACCCTGGTGCGACCCATCGGTCGAGCGACCGGGGGGATTGGATCCGTTGGGAAATCAACGAGATGGGCCCGTGGGATTTCATGGCGGGCCGGGCGCGTAGAGATCCATGTTGCAGCCAACGCAACTGTGTGAGGCGAGACGGCCAGCCCGGACTCCCCAACAGGTCACAGAGCGGGGCCGGGGCGTGGGGAGATCACCGGACTCCACCAAGAGGTCACAGAGCGGTCCCGGGGCGTGGGGAGATCACCGGACTCCACCAACCAGGTCACAGAGCGGTCCCGGGGCGTGGGAGGCGTGGGGAGGGATTGCGCCCGACTGAGCGCGCGGCAGCACCCAATGTTGAACGAAGTGCCCAGCACCTCGCGGACGCGAGGTGCCGGTCGTGCCGCAGGCCTCCCGGAGGGCGCACCCCTCCCCACGCCTCGGGACCGCGGAGTTCCAGCCGCAGGCCTCCTGGAGG
>JAFEBC010000953.1 GCA_018266095.1 Deltaproteobacteria bacterium | reverse complement strand
GTGCTCTCGCCCGCGGACCAGAAGCTGCTCTCGTTCGACGCGTTCTTCACGCACATCCTCATGCACGAGCTGATGCACGGGCTCGGGCCGCACACCGTGGCGGGCAAGCAGACCACCGTGCGCGAGGCGATGCAGGAGGCGGGCTCTGCGCTCGAGGAGGCGAAGGCCGACATCTCGGGCCTGTGGGCGCTGCAGAAGCTCGTCGACAAGGGAACCATCGGCAAGGACATCGCGCGCACCATGTACGTGACGTACGTGGCCTCGAGCTTCCGCACGCTGCGCTTCGGGCTCAACGAGGCGCACGGCCGCGGCATGGCGCTGCAGCTCAACTACCTGCTCGACGCGGGCTCGGTGACGGTGTCGAAGACGGGCCAGTTCTCGGTCGACGGCAAGAAGATCGTGGGCGCGGTCGAGGGCCTGACCAAGAAGATCATGGAGCTGCAGTCGTCGGGCGACGCGGCGGCGGCGCGCACCTGGCTTGCGACCGCGACGCTGCGTCCCGAGGTGGAGAAGGCCATCGCCAAGCTGACCAACCTGCCGGTCGACATCCGGCCCATCTTCACCACCGCCAACGCGCTGCGCGCCGAGACGGCCGGGAAGAAGTAGCCGCACCGCACGTCTCCAGAGCGGCGTCCGCACGAGGAGGGCGGGCGCTGGCTCGCGGATCGCAAAACGAGTCCAAACGCAAGACCCCCAAGGGCAGGTGCGAGCGAAGTCCCTTGCTCGCGCTGCGCACACTTGGCTACCGTAAATTTGCACAATCGCTTCGACTGGCGACTGGCTCCTGGAGTTCGTGTGATTCCCATCCGCAGCTTCTCGCGCAGCGATGTAGGCCTCAAGCGGGACAACAACGAGGACTCCTTCCTCGCGGATGACGAGTCGGGCCTCTACATCGTCGCCGACGGCATGGGCGGTCACGCGGCGGGCGAGGTCGCGAGCAAGCAGGTCGTCGACTCCGTGCGCGCGGGCCTCGCCGAGAGGTGGGCGGAGCTGAACGAGCTCGCGGTGAGCGCGGAGCCAGAGGCGCGCGCGAAGCTCGAGGGCCTGATGCAGGCCGCGGTGCTGCGCGCGTGCAAGGAGGTCCATCTGCTGGCGCGCAAGGACGCGCGGCGGCACCAGATGGGCTCGACCTGCGTGGCGCTCCTGTGCGTGAGCGACAAGGCGGTGATCGGCCACGTCGGAGATTCGCGCGTGTACCTCTTCCGCGCGGGCGCGCTGCACCGGCTCACCGAGGACCACACGCTGGGTGCCGAGCAGGTGCGCCGCGGCTTCATCACCGAAGAGGAGATGCACAAGCTCCCCACCAAGAACATCCTGTTGCGCGCGGTGGGCCTGGAGCCGGCGGTGGCGGTGGACACGCTCGTCACCGATCTGTACCCGGGCGATTCGCTGCTGCTGTGCAGCGACGGGCTCTACGGCGATCTCACCGACGAGGAGGTGTCGCGGCATCTCTCGCGCGCGGACCTGTCGCAGTCCGCGGCGCTGCTCGTCGATCTCGCCAATGAGCGCGGCGGCAAGGACAACTCGACGGCGGTGGTGCTCTCGGTCGGCGACGATTCGATGGCGCACACGGACGTCGGCTCGAAGGTGGACGTGCTGCGCTCGATCCCGCTCTTCGCGCAGCTCAACTACCGCGAACTGCTCGAGCTGTTGTCGATCAGCGCCACGCGCAAGTACGCCGTGGGCCAGGAGATCGTGCGCGAGGGCGAGCAGGGCTTCGAGCTCTTCGCCATCACGCGCGGCAAGGTGGAGGTGGTCAAGGGTGGCCAGTCCATCGCGCAGCTCGGGCCGGGTGGCTACTTCGGCGAGATGGTGATGTTCGATGATTCGCCG
>JAFEBC010000952.1 GCA_018266095.1 Deltaproteobacteria bacterium | reverse complement strand
GCTCAGCACCTTGAACGGCGGCCGGTCGAGATCGCGGGCCCGGTTGTCGCGCACGCGGTAGAGCTCGGCCAGCACCGCCCTGCCCTTGCCGTCGAGCGTGCGGGCGGCCTTCATCTTCATCCAGCCCTCGGGATCAAACGCGCGCGGCCGCGCCTCCTTGTGCCGCAGACGCTCGAACTCGGCCTCGGCCTCGCGCAGCCGGCCGGCCTCGGTGAGCTTCTTGTGCAGCGTGTCGCGCAGCGCCAGGAGGTGCCGCACGTCGGCGAAGGCGTACGCGAGCTGCTGCTGCGTGAGCGGACGCTGGCCCCAGTCGCTGCGCTGCTCGTCCTCGGTGAGCGCGATGCCCAGCTCGTCCTGCACGAGGTTCCCCAGGCCCACGCGCGCGATGCCCAGCACCTTGGCGGCCGCGTGCGTGTCGAAGAGGCGGCCGATGACGAGGTTCAGCTCGCGGCGGAGCGTGACCACGTCGAACTCGGCGGCGTGAAGGATCACCTCGCGCGTGGGATCCGACAGCAGCGGCACCAGCGGCTGAAGCGAGAGCGCGATGGGATCCAGCACGTAGTCCGCGTCGGCCGTCGAGAGCTGCACGAGGCACAGGCGCTCGACGTACGCGTGGAAGCCGTTCGATTCGGTGTCGAGGCCCACCACGCGCTCGGACGCGAGCTTCTGGCAGAGCTGTTCGAGCCCTGCGGCGTCGGCGATGAAGTGCTGGGGGCGCGTGCCATTGGCCATCGGACGCCTGAGATAGCACGAGGGTCCGACGTTGCGGCGCGCCGTCCGCACGCTCGCCTCAACCCATCGGATTCACGCCTGAATCAAGGCAAGTTTCCGCGCGCCTGGATCTCTTGCAGCGTGGCGCGGAAGCTGCCGCGCACCTTGAACAGGCGCAGGTCCTGGGCGAGGCCCGCGGCCGATCGGTAGAACAGCACGGCCTCGGGCGGCGGCTTGATGGTCAGCGCCAGGCGCGGCTCGGAGGCGAAGAGCTTCTTGGTGTCCTCGACCATCGCGTCGGCGCCGAAGTCGTAGATGTCCGCGCTGCGTGCGGGCCGCTCGACGATCTGCGCGATCTTCTCGCAGAAGCTGTAGCCGTCCTCGGGGTCGTCGCTGGTGAAGCGGAAGCCGGCCTTCTCCAAGAGCGGGCCGACCTCAGGGCGGCGCGTGCCGTTGGCCTGGCTGTCGAGGAAGATGCGATAGACGCCCGCGAAGCGCTCGGACAATTCTTTCGTCGCGCCGAAGTCGAGCACACCCAGGCGCCCGTCGGGGAGCACGAGGAAGTTGCCCGGGTGCGGATCGGCGTGCACGAGGCGGTCGCTGAAGAACGGGCCCCAGATGGCGAAGATGAGCAGGCGGCCCACGCGGAAGCGCTCGGCCTCGTCGGGGTTCTGCTCGTGCCACTCCATCGTGTTCGGGCCGCGCAGGCGCTGCATCGTCAGCACGCGCTGCGCGCTTCGCTCGGGGACGACCTTGGGGACGACGAGCTCGGGGAAGTTGCGCGCGGCCTTCGCGTACTGCGCGTTCTGGCGCGCCTCCTCGCGGTAGTCGAGCTCGCGCATGAGCGAGCTGCGGACCTCCTCGTAGTACGGGCGGCCATCGAGCGTGTCGCCGGTG
>JAFEBC010000951.1 GCA_018266095.1 Deltaproteobacteria bacterium | reverse complement strand
GCCGACACGGTGTAGAGCCCGTTGCTGCGCTCATCGCCGCCCTGGTCCGTGACCACCATGCGCATCGTCCGCGCCGCGCCCATGTGCCGCAGGCGCACCGACTGCACCGCGTGCTCGCCCTTGGTGAAGTGGTGCAGCGCGTGCATCGCGTAGCCGCAGAGGTTGCTCGCGGTGCAGAAGGCCACGGGCCCGCAGCTCACGTCGCACGCGCCCGCGGGAGTGGCCAGCACGTCGCCGACCGCCCAGTCGAGCTCGACGTCGTTCGCCGCGCCGCCGGGGTCGATCGTGAGCTGCACGATCTTCGGCGTCGTCACCGTGGGCAGCGCGATCTCGTACCAGTCCGCGTCGCCCTGGCTGCCGATGGCGCCCTGCTTGCTCTGGCCCACGCCCAGCGTGGTGGCCGTCGCCGCGGTGTCGTTGCGCGAGGTCTGCTCGTTCGGATCCGGGTCGGCCACGAGCTGCAGCGCCGTGGTCCAGGTGGTCGCCGAATCCGACTCGGTGCCGGCCTTGTCGTCGAGCGCCACCAGGTACTTGCCGGCCGCGAGGAAGCGAACCAGGTCGCTGTTGAGCGCGTCGCCCGCCTTGGTCGCGTCCACCTCCGCGACCGGCGTGGCCTGCCCGACATCGTCGGGCGCCGAGGTCGAGCGCTTGAGGATGCGCGCGCGCAACTGGAGCTGCGTGGTGGGCTGCGCCATCGTCACCGTCCAGTGCACGAGGCCGTCCTGCGTCAGCTCGAACTGCAAGAGGTCGAGGTCACCCTGCGAGGCGATCTCGCCCGACTTGGCCTCGGGCGTGGCCGCGTTCGGCGCCGCAGGCTGGTTCACCCGCGCTTGCGGCGGCGTGTCGTCGGGCTCGGCCGTGTCCGGATCCTCGAGCACGGTCGCGCTCAGCGTGTACGGATTGTTCGAGTCCTTGTTCTGGTTCGTCGCGTCGCGCACGAGGAGCTGGTAGGTGCCCGGACCCGGCACGAGGAAGGTCCCCGCGATCGACTGCGCGCCGCTGCCCTTGGCCGGCCCGCGCGAGGCGAGCACCGCCGAGCCGTCGGTGTTCTCCAGGAGATACACGAGCCTCACCGGCGACGCCGGCGCCGCGTTCGAGAGCGCGATGCGGAGCAGCGCTCGCTTGCCCGCGAAGCTCTGCGGGACCTCCACCGTGTAGTGGTTCACCTCGCCCACCACCTGGATCTTCTCGCTCGACGGCGTC
>JAFEBC010000950.1 GCA_018266095.1 Deltaproteobacteria bacterium | reverse complement strand
CGGTCTCGCGCGCGCCGCCGGGGTGCGTACGGCGGATGTTGTTGGGGTTGTAACCGAGGCACTGCGACTGCGTGGGCGTGGTCTGGCGCGGGGCGAGCTCGCTCTTGCCGGTCGCGCAGACGTCGCCGATGCAGCAGCCGTTGCAGCACTGGCCCTGGCAGGACGAGCCGCCGGGGAGGAGCGAGGCCGGGCACTCGTAGTCCGTCAGGTACATCGTGACGTGCGGGAACGAGTGGTCGGACTGGAGGGAGTAGAAGTTGGGGACGTTGCGCGAGGGGCACATGCCGCCGATGCGGCCCGACGAGACCCACTCGTCGCCGGCCTGGAGCTCGAGGGTGCTGGAGAGCGGGTAGGTGGTGCCGTCGACGGTGAGGCCGTGCGTGCCGGGGAGCGCGAGCACGGGCGGCATCTGCGCGCCGTAGAGGCCGGCGGAGATGGAGATGGGGAAGCCGCCGGTGCTCACGGTGGCGCTCCAGGAGCCGTCGTCCTGCGTGGTGGTGTGCGCGATGGAGCTGCCGAGGTCGACGTCGACCGAGGCGCCGCCCAGGCTGCGCGGGCCGGTGAGCTCGGAGGCGCTGCCGCCGACGAGGCTGATCTGGCCGCGCAGCTCGACGGAGGCCCCGCCGGTGGAGTCGGGGAGCGTGATCGAGGCGGCGATCACCGAGGTCTGCCCGCGCGCGACGTCAGGGGAGTCCGCGGGCGCGCTGGTGGCGCCGCCGCCGGTGATGACGACGGCGTAGCCGGTGCCCACGGGGACGTCGCGCAGCGTGAAGGCGCCGGTGGCCTGCACGAGCGCGGTGAGGCCCTGCGCGTCGCCGCCCTGCTGGAGGATGGCCACGGCGGGGAGCTTCTGCGCGAGGCCCGCGGTGCCGACGGTGCCGGCGATGGCGCCCACGGGCTGCACCACCGTGTCGTCGAGGGCCACGTCGGAGGCGCCCACGGTGACGACGAGATCGGTCTCGTGGGGGGCCACGTCGGGGCCGACGATGGCGAGCCGGTAGGTGCCCGCGGACAGCTTCTGGAAGGCGAAGGCGCCGCTCGCGTCGGTGACGGAGTAGGCCGTGGTGGCGCCCGTGAGCAGGGCGCCCACGCCGGGCACGCCCGCGCCCGCGCTGTCGACGACCTTGCCGCTCACCTTGCGCGCGCCGCTGAAGGCCGTGAGCGTGGTCGAGCCCGCGTCGGCGGTGGCGCCGCGGGTGATGGTCTTGGTGACGGTGGCGCCTGCCTGGCCCGCGTCGTCGGCGACGAGCGTGACCGGGCCGGCCGCGAGGCCGTGGATGACGAAGGCGCCGCTGGCCGCCGTGGTGGCGCGCACGTTGGTGCCGAGGACGGCCACGGTGATGCCGCCGTGATCCGTGCCCGAGGGCCGCAGCATGCTGCCGCTGATGGAGCCCGCGGGCGTGAGCTGCAGCGCGGGCGCGGTGGTGGACTTGTCCTTGGTGACCTGCACCTCGGCGCGCACGCTGCGCTCGAGCGAGTCGGCGCTCTCGGCGGTCACGAAGTATGTGCCGGGCGCGAGGCCGGCGAACGAGTAGCCGCCCGAGCCGTCGGTGACGGTGGCCCCGGGCGTGGCGCCCGCGAGCAGCACGGCGATGCCGGACTGGTCGCCGGTGTCGCCCGCGAACTTCGCGGCCCCGGAGATGGAGCCGTGGTTCTCGACGGCGCCGGTGTCAGTGCCGCTGGAGCACGCGGCGAGCGCGGCGCAGAGGACGAGCGAGAGCCTACGCATGGTCACGACCTCGGATGAACGGTTCATTGGAACAACCTCCGCTCCGTCGAGCCGGGTGTGGACCAGCTCCCCAGGCCGTAGAGGCCGTCCTGCCACGAGTGCGGATGCGGGCTGTGCGTGCGCGCGCCCACGTAGGCCTGATCGCCGATCCACTGGTACTGGAAGGTCGCGCGGCCGAGCAGGGCGAGATCGCCGGGCCCGGACAAGTTGATGGCGCGCAGCTCGCCGAGGCCGATGAAGGTCTGCTCGTAGAGGTCGCCGCTGCTGGTGAGCCGGTTGCGGAAGAGGAGGGTCTGGCCGTCGCCGGAGAAGGTGCCGTCGAACACGCCCGCGCCGAGCACCTGCGGCGTGTTCGAGCCCGCGGGGATGAACTCGAGGTCGTTGAAGTCCGCGCCGGCCGACTGGCGGGTGCCGAGCACGCCGGGCAGGCCAGCGAAGAGCTCGCCGTTGTAGTCCCACATGCGGTTGTAGCCGTCCAACGAGTGCGTCTCGACGACGGTGCTGGTCGGGGCGCCGCTCGTCGGGGGCACGTTGACCACCAGCACCGTGTACGAGCCCGAGCGGTTGCTGAAGTGAACGCTCAAGCT
>JAFEBC010000094.1 GCA_018266095.1 Deltaproteobacteria bacterium | reverse complement strand
GCCAGGACGGTGGTGCGGGTGGGCGCGACCTTCTCCACGAGCTGGTAGACGGCCTGCATGGCCGCGCTGCCCCCGACGAGGCCCTCGAAGCGCCGGCGGCCGGAGAGCTCGTCGCGCAGGATGGCGGCGTCCTCGTCCGAGCGCTGCGCCCGCTTCTGGGCCGTGTCGCGCTCTTCGGAGATGCGGCGCTTCTCCAGCGCCTTCTGCATCAGGAGCAGGAGCTCCTCGTTGCGGAAGGGCTTGGCGACGTAGTCGTACGCGCCCAGCTTCATGGCCTGCAGATCGCCCTCGGTGGTGCTGAAGGCGGTCATGACGATGACCTCCGTCTGCGGGCTCTGCTGCTTGATGGCCTTGAGGATGTCGAGGCCGCTGCCGCGCCCCAGCATGAGGTCGGTGAGGACGAGATCGTGGCTGCGCGCGGAGAAGGCCTGCAGCGCAGAGGCGACGTCGGCGGCGACCTCGACCTCGTGGCCTGCGCCGGCGAGGAGGATCTCCAGCATCTCGCGCATCGAGCGCTCGTCATCGACGACCAGGAGGCGGGGCATCGGGGACACTCTACGGCCAAGTGCCGCTTTGGGCACGGGGGGAAATGACCGCTCAGCGCCAGCGCGCGAGGGCGGCGCGGATGCGCACCAGCTCGAGCGCCATGCGCGGCACGTCGAGCGGGCCGAGCTTGGAGCCGGGCACGTCGTTCCAGGTCCGCAGCGGCACCTGCGCGAGACGCGCGCGCGGCAGGCCCGAGGCGAACAGACGCCCCAGGAGCTCCACGTCGAAGGCCCAGCGCGCGTGGAACGGCTCGGCGAGCGCGCGGGTGAGCGGCGGGCCGGCGCGGAAGGCCTTGGCGCCGCACTGCGTGTCGGCGATGTCGGCGGCCAGCACCCGCCGCGCGAGCGCGCGAAACCCGGCCCCCAAGAGGTTGCGCAGGGCGGTGCGGCCGATGTCGCCCGCGGCCCGGTCGCGCTGGGCGATGGACGCCTCCGCGGCGCCCGAGGTGACCGGCTCGAGGACGCGGATCATCTCCTCGGCGGGCGTGGCCAGGTCGGCGTCGAGGTACCCCACCACCTCGGCGCCGGCGGCGAGCGCGCGCAGCATGCCCTGACGCACCGCCTCGGCCTTGCCCCCCACGGGCGGGAGGGTGACGAGCTCCACCATCGGCTGGCGCGCGCGGTGCTCGGCGATGACGCGGCTCGTGCCATCGGTCGAGCCGTTGTCGATGAAGAGCAGCGAGCCCGGTCCGCGCGGCGCGAGGAGCGGCCCGAAGCCGTCCAGCCGCAGGCGCTTCTCCTCGTTGAAGCACGGGATGACCACCGTCACGCGCATCCGCTTGTCCTACAGGATGTCGCCCTGCGCGGCGACCTCGCTGTGCTAGCTTTCCGGGGTGCCGCGCGCCCTGCGATGGACGCTCCTCGCCTCTGCCGCCGTGCTGGCCACGGTCCTCGCCCTGCGGCCCGTCGACAACTTCGACCTCGGGTTCCAGCTCCGCATCGGCGAGCACGTGCTCACGCGCGGCATCCCGGTCACCGATCCGTTCTCGTTCCCCGGCGAGGGCAAGCCCTGGGCGCTGGAGCAGTGGCTGGGCCCCGCCCTCTTGCAGCTCGCGTTCCGCCTCGGGGACATCGCGGGCGTCATCGTCTTCAAGGCCCTCATCGCAGGGGCCGCGCTCGCCCTGGTCACCCGCGCGGCGCTGCTCCTCTCCGGGAACGCGCTCGCGGCCGCGGTGGGCGCCCTGCTGGCCACGGTCGCCGCGCAGGTGCGCTTCAACGCGCAGGCCAACATCCTCTCCCTCCTCGGCCTGGCCGCCGTGCTGCTCGCGTGCGCGCAGATCCACACCGCGCGGAGGGTGCGCCCGGCGCTGTGGCTGCTCGCGGTCTTCGCCGTCTGGCCGCACGCCCACCCGGGCTACCTCACCGGCCTCGTCACGCTGGGCGCCTTCTGCGCCGGCTCCCTCCTGCTCTCCATCCCCGCCTTGCAGCGCCGCCTCGCGCCCGCGCCCGCGCCGATCCCCTGGCGTTCGCTCTCTCTCTTCGGCCTGGGCTGCGTGGCGATCTCGCTGGGCACGCTCGCCCTCTTCCATCCCATGGGGCTCGCGCCCTTCTGGCACGTGCTCGGCATCTTCCGCTCGGCGACCAGCCGCGCCAACATCGCCGAGTACGCACCCCTGTGGGACTCCTACGCGGTCACCGCGCCGCTGCTGCTCCTCTGGCTCGTGCCGCCGCTCGCCTGGGCCCTGACGCGCCGCCCGCCGCCCCTCGCGCTGACGCTGGTGTCGTGGCTGCTCGCTGCGCAGGCCCTGCAGGTCGGCCGGCTCGTCTCCGAGGCTGCGCTCGCCGCCGCGCCCGTGTGGTCGGCGTCGGTGACCGCGCTCTTCGCCCACCTGCAGGCGTCCGGGCAGCTCGATCGCCTGGCGCGCTCCTTCTCGCCCGCGCGCGCCGCCGCCCTCGTCATCACCTGCGCCGCGCTGTCCGCTGGCCTGCACCTGGCGACGCCGGAGAGGCACACGCTCGCCTGGACCGAAGCCTACTATCCGAAGAGCTGCTACGACTGGATCGACGCGGCGCACCTGCCCCCGCGCGCCTTCAACGACCTCGGCTACGGCGGCTCGTTCATCTTCCACTTCGACGGGCGCCGCAAGACCTTCATCGACGGCCGCTCCTTCTACAGCGACGCCTTCTTCAACGACGAGTACACCCCGATCAAGCAGGCCCGCCCCGGCTTCCAGCGCATCGCCGAGCGCTGGGGCATCGAGTGGTACCTCCTGCACCCCAGCCGCTTCCGCGCGCTGCACGAGGCGCTGCAGCGGGACCCGCGCATGGCCCTCGTCCACCTCGAGGACATGTGCGCCATCTACGTGCTGCGCTCGGCGTGGCAGCCCCCGCCCGCACCCGGCGATCCCCGCGCGCCGTAGGCCCGCGCACTCCAGGGCCAGCGCACCGCCCCCCGCGCACCGTCGACCCCGAGGCGCTCTCAGGCGCCCCGCTCGCCCGGCGTCTTGATCGACTCGAGGGTCACCGGCCTGGGCATCCCCTCGCCCGGCCGCGCGAGCGGCAGCACCACCGTGAACACGCTCCCCTGCGCCGCCGCGCCGCGCACCTCGACGCGCCCGCCGTGCGCCTCCACCACCCGGTGCACGATGGCGAGCCCCAGACCGGACCCCTTCTCCTTGGTGGTGAAGAACGGGTCGAAGATGCGCCCGAGATCCTCCGGCGAGATGCCGGGCCCGGTGTCCTCGATCTCGAGCCGCACGTCGAAGTTGGACTTGAACAAGCGCACGGTGATGGCCCCGCCCTGCGGCGTCGCGTCCGCGGCGTTCCCGAGCAGGTTCCACAGCACCTGCCGGAGCTGACCCTCGTCGGCGTGCACCTCGAGCTGCGGCGCGAGCTGTGACTCCAGGGACAAGCCGCGCCCCTCCGCGGTGGGCTTGAAGAGCGCCAGGATCTCCTCGGCCATCGCCGACATCGGCACCTGCGCCAGCACCGGCGGCACCGGCCGCGCGAAGGCCAGGAAGTCCTTCACCAGCGCCTCCAGCCGCTCGCCCTCGCGCAGCACGATCTGCATCAGCTTGCGCTCCTTCTCGGAGAGCGCCGGCAGCGTCGCCAGGATCTGGATGGAGCCCGTCATCGACGCCAGCGGGTTCCTGATCTCGTGCGCGAGGCCCGCCGACAGCTTGCCCACCGCCGCCAGCTTGTCCGAGCGCCGCATCGCCTCCTCGAGGCGCCGCAGGTTCGACAGGTCCTGGAAGACGATCACCTGCCCCGGCAGCGAGCCCGTGGCGCTCTCCACCAGCGGCGACTGGTTGTAGCCCACGATGCGGACGGTCCCGTCCTTGCGCGCGAGCTGCAGCTCGCCGCGGCCGGGCTGTGAGCGCCGGAGCGCCTCGGCGAAGGCCGGCATGGTGTCCGCGAGCCGCGTCCCGCGCAGGTCGCGCAGGTGCACGTCGCAGATGTCCTCGCCGGCCGGGTTCAGGTAGGTGATGCGCGCCGCGCCGTCGACGGTGAGGATGCCCGAGTTGAGCGACCGCACGATGCCCTCATGCAGCGCCGAGAGCACCGTCAGCTCGGTCTCGGTCTTCTGAAGCT
>JAFEBC010000949.1 GCA_018266095.1 Deltaproteobacteria bacterium | reverse complement strand
GGGCACCGCGAACTACATGGCGCCGGAGCAGCGCAAGGACGCCAAGCACGTCGACCATCGCGCGGACCTCTATTCGTTCGGCGTCATGACCTACGAATTGCTCACCGGCGAGCTGCCCGTGGGCCGCTTCCCGCCGCCCTCGCGCGCCGTGCCCGGGCTGGACAAGGCGTGGGATTCGCTGGTCGAGCGCTGCCTCGAGGCCGACCAGACCAAGCGGCCGCACTCGGCCCTGGAGCTCGCGCACGCGCTGGAGGCGCTGACGGGTGTGCAGCCCGCGATGGAGCTCGCGCCGCGCACCAAGCGCAAGGCCACCAAGTCCAAGCTCTGGAGCTGGATCGGCTTGGGTGGCGGCGTGGCCATCGTGCTCGGCCTCGCGTCGCTGCGGGTGGCGCAGGACCACGAGCGCCGTCCGCACCTCGTGCAGCAGGCGCCGGTGGCCCGCGCGGCGCCGCATCAGGTGGCGCACCGGTAGAACGGCGGTGCGGTCGGACGTCGGCCGTCTTCGAAGAGCCTCATCAGGTAGAATGAGGGCATCTTGCCCGGCTCGCTGCATCCCTTCGTGGTCCACTTCGCGATCGCGCTGCTCCTGATGGGGCCGGCGTTCGACCTCGCGGGCCTGCTCTTGCGGCGCGAGGCGCTCCTGCTCGCGGGCCGCTGGAACACGCTCGTCGGGGCCGCCTTCGTGCTCGTCGGCGCGCTCTCGGGATACTCCGCGCAGGGCGCGCTCGGCCCCCACTCGGCGGCGGGCGCGTCGCTCTTGTCGCTGCACAGCGCGCTCGGCTACCTGGCGCTGGCCGTCTGGCTGCCCACCGCGCTCTGGCGTGGCCTCTCCAAGCTCGCCCTGCCGCTGCGGCTGCGCACGATCTACCTCGCGCTCGCCTTCTCCAGCGCCGCCCTCATGCTGGTGCAAGCGGCCCTCGGCAGCGCGCTCGTGTACTGGCACGGCGTCGGCCTCTCAGCTGAGGCGCGCGCCGAGCCGGCCCTCAAGTCCGCAAAGGACAAGCGGGAGAGCCCTGCCACCACGCAGGCGCCCTCCCGCTAGGTTCAGCAGCCGGGCGGCCGACCAGGCCAGCTTGCGCCGCGACCAGGCCAGCTTGCGCCGCGACTAGGCCAGCTTGCGCCGCCGGCCGAGCGCGAGCAGCGCCAGCGGCAACAGCATCCAAGCCGTCTGCGCGCCCGTGCTGGTGCAGCCCCCCGGCGCGGCGGTCGACGCGATCGTCACCGTCGCCGGCGCGCTGTCCGTGAAGCCATCGCTGGCGACGAGCTGGAGCGTGATCGTCCCCGACACCATCGTGAAGATGGGCTTCGCGGTGAGGTCCCCCGTCAGCGCCACATGCGGCCCCGCCGTCTGGGTCCACCTGTAGCTCAGCGTGTCGTTGTCCGCGTCGGTCGAGCCGCTGCCGTCGAGCGTCACCTTGCTGTCGACGGCCGCCGAGGTGATCGGCGCGATGACCGCCACCGGCGCGTGGTTGGTCGACTGCACCGTGACGGTCACCGAGTCCGAGGCCGTGAGCGTGCCGTCGTTGACCAGCACCGCGAACGTGTACGGCGTGTCGTGACGCACCCGCGGCGCGCTGAAGGTCGCGTGGGGAGTGGTCGAGGAGGCGAGCGCCACCGGCGCGCCCGAGGTCTGCACCCACTGGTAGCTGAGCGAGTCGCCATCCGGGTCGGTGGTCCCGCTCGCGTCGAGCGTGACCGTGGTGCCGTCGTTCACCGTCTGGTCCGGCCCCGCGCTGGCGACTGGCGCGTGGTTGCACGTGCTCCCCTGCGGCACGAGGGCCGGGAACGGAGGCACCACCGCGCCCGACACCTGCACATCGTCGATCTCCCAGCCGAGCGCCGAGGTGGGGTAGTCCGAGGCCCCCACGCGGAAGCGGAACTGCACCGTCTTGCCCGCGTAGAGCAGCCCCAGGTCGACCGTCGCCGGCTGGAAGGCGGGATAGTTCGGGCTCTTCCCGGCCAGCGCGGTGTTGCCGCCCAGCGGGTTGTTGAGGCCCGCGTACAGGGCGGTCGTCTGGTAGCCGAGCCCGGCGTTGGCGCCGATGTCGCTCCAGGTGCTGCCGTCGATGGAGGCCTCCAGCACGCCGCCGCCCATGTAGAAGGTGTTCGGATCCTGCACCACCACCGTGAACGAGTAGCGCTGCTTGAAGGTCAGCTTCAGCCCCTGCGT
>JAFEBC010000948.1 GCA_018266095.1 Deltaproteobacteria bacterium | reverse complement strand
CCCGCGCCATCGCCTCCTCGCCCAGCGTCAGCCGGCCGCCGCCCAGCCCGCCCAGCGGCTGAAAGCCGATCCACATCGGCCGCCCGCACGGCGCACCGAAGAAGCCGTGCGCGTCGCCCAGCGCGTCCGCCGTGAACTCGATGACCCAGCCCGCGACATCCGAGAGCCGCGCGGTGTCGTGCGGCTCGCCCGGCGGCAGGAGGTGCACGTCGCCGCGGCTCAGCGTCAGCGTCTTGCCCACGAGCTGCACCGTGCCCTGGCCGGACTCGACCACCAGGATGGTGAAGAAGTCGTGGGCGTGCATGCGCTCGAGGTGCACCACGCGCTGGCCGTCGCGCCGGAACACCGAGATGGGGAACGCGTCGTCCCGCCGCTTGCGCCAGGCGAGTCGAGGGGCGCGGGTGCTGATCATGGATGGCACTCTAACGAATGGTCGCGCAGACGACACGTTCCGAACGGAGGGCCGCTTTAACCTGAAGGTCCAGGGGGAGGGTAGCTCACCCCTGGTGGAGGCAGCGTCTCATCGATGCAGCGCCGCGTAGAGCTGTCCGCGCGGAGGCCCGAAGTGGCTCATCATCGCCACGCCCGCGGCCATCAGGCAGAACAACGCCGCCACCAGGAGGCCCACGACTTGTCGCGGAGGCAGGAACCGACGCATGCGTGCAGGATAACGGTCGCGGGACACGCTGTCATCCCCTGCGCTCCCGCGCCGGTGAAGGTGTTGCACCGTTGTTTCCTGACATGGCGCGTCAGGAGGCGCCCTGTTAGTAGGGCGGCCTGCCGGGTGCCCCGAAATACCCGCCGGAAGCTGGCGTAGTTGGCGGCAATCCTGGGAAACTGAGAGGCCTCACACCGTGACCACCACCGCCAGCATCGCCGAGGCCTCCGTGACCGCCAAGCCCAAGCCTCCCCTGTCCGATCGGATGCCGCAGCTCCCGGCCCTGGTCGCGCCCGGGGCGGGCATGGAGAAGGTGGCCCGCCTGGGCCGCGTGCGCTGGCCGCTGCTCATCGCCGTCGTCTGCTCGCTGACCTTCGGCATCGCCGAGGCGGTCCGCGTGGACGCGCACGAGAGCGTGCTCACGCAGGCCGAGATGACCGGCCAGCTCAAGACCATGAGCGACCGGCAGATCGACGAGCAGGTCAAGGGCGAGCAGCGCTCGTTCACGGTCAAGCGCATCGGCATCTCCTTGGTGAGCTCGTTCATGCTCTTCCTCGCCTACCTCGCGGGCGCGTACGTGCTGTCCTGGTTCTTCCGTGGCCGCTCCAAGTACGAGAACATGGCGCCGGTGGCCGCGGTGGCGCTCCTGCCCTTCGCCATCGCGGACGTGCTCAACGCCATCGCCGTCTTCAGGAGCGCGGCGATCGATCCGGAGCACAAGGACTACATCCCGCGCACCCTCGGCGACATCCTGGGCGCGATCGGCGTGCAGGCGGGACCGGCGATGACCCGGCTCGCGGGCGCCTTCGACTTCTTCTCGCTCTGGGCGGCGCTCCTGCTCGCCTACGGCCTGGTCACGGCCGCCAACCTGCCGCGCCGGCGCGCGCTCATCGGCACCATCGCCGCCTGGGTCTGCTGGCGGCTGAT
>JAFEBC010000947.1 GCA_018266095.1 Deltaproteobacteria bacterium | reverse complement strand
CCGAGGCTGGTGAGCTGAAGCTCGATGTGAAGCGCGCGCAACTCGCTCGAGATCCGATCTGGTTGCCGGCGGTCGAGAACCGTGGGGAAGGGGTCTTCTTGGGCTTCAATTCCCAAGCCATCGATGCGTGGAAGGCGAGGCCGGATGTTCAAGCGCGAGGCCGAGAGCTCGATGCGGGCTTCCGTGCCTGGCTCGCGCACCGAAACCTCGACCCGTCGACTCCCTGGCCTGGACTGCCCTACGTGATGTTGCACTCTCTCTCCCATCTCCTCATCACGAGCGTGTCGCTGTCGTGTGGGTATTCGGCGAGCGCGCTTCGTGAGCGTGTGTATGCAGGGTCGAGCGGATACGGAATTCTCATCCTGACTGGGGGATCAGGCGCAGAAGGCACCCTCGGTGGACTCGTGGACGTCGGGCGGCGCATTGAAGAACATCTTCTCCAAGCGATTGAGTACGGGCGCCTCTGTTCCAACGATCCGGTCTGCTCGCACCACTCTCCCCAGAGTGAACTGGAGCAGCGCTACCTGCAGGGCGCTGCCTGTCACGGTTGCTTGCTGATGTCGGAGACGAGCTGTGAGCGCCGGAACGACCATCTCGATCGCGCTCTTGTTGTGCCGACCCTGTCCACGCCTGGAGTGGCCTTCCTTGGAGGAACCTGAGTGGACGCACTCCGTCGCCTCGCGCGGTCGTCGTTGGAGCTGCTCGCCGAGGCGCTCTCGGCGGGGCGGTTGCCTTACCCACCCTCGGAAGGAGCGATTCAGTCTCTTCTCGGGCGCGAGGAGGCGAAAAGGGCGGCTCAGGCTCTTGCGGACGCGGCCAATCAAGCCTTCTCTTCCCAGCAGATGGCACTGGTTCTTACGATGCTGGCGCGGGAGCGGAGCGACGCCCAGGCCCACGGGGATTCGATCTCGCCGGTGTGGTCGGGGCCGGAAGTATCTGGGTCAACGTTGCGAAGCACGAGCGTGGTTGTGCAGAGCTTGTTCCGGCACGCCCGGGAAGAGATCGTTGTCGCAGCCTACGCCTTCGATCGCGGCGAAAAGGCGCGCGCCATCTTCGGCAGCCTCGCCGCTCGCATGGACTCCGAACCCCAACTTCGCGTTCGCCTGATCGCAAATGTAGAGCGCCGCTTGGGCGACCAGCGGTCTGACGCGCAACTGGTTCGAGCGTTCGGCGAGGAGTTCCGCAAGTCGATCTGGCCAGGGAGCCGCCTGCCAGAGGTGTTCTTTGACCCACGCAGTCTCCGCCTTGGAGATCAGCGATCCTGCTGGCATGCAAAATTGATCTTGGTCGATCGTGCGACCGCGCTGGTCACGTCGGCGAATTTCACAGAGTCGGCGGCGGAGCGAAACTACGAGGCAGGTCTGCTCGTAACCGATGGCGCGTCGATTCAGGCTCTCGCTCAACACATCGACGGGATTATCTCACAGGGCCTCTTGGAGAGCATCTGAGGGCGAACCGGTCGCTTGCGACTCACGCAGGCGGACCAGGTGCGACTCGAGACGCGCCCGACCTGTGTCGCTGAGCGACCAAGTGCACTCATGCGAGTCGCCTCGAGCAGTCACGAGGATCCCCAAGGAAGCAATTGCTCGCTGCAGGTTGACGACATGTGAGGAGTGGAGCCTCAGTCGCGCGCAGAGCTTTTCTCCTGAGTCGAAACCCTCTCCAATCAATTGAAGGAATGTCAGCTCTTCGATGGCGGCCAACGAGAGGCGCAGCTCTTGTTTCGCACCGTCGTGCGGATTCTCGCGTGCAGCCAGGAACGCATCAAACGCTCGCTCATTCTCAATCATGGTGGGCCTGAGCGCGGCGAGTGCTGTTCAACAAATTGCGCTTGGTACTCGCTGAGAAGCCACTGGACCAAGCTCTGTCCACGCGGGCATCCCTTGCGGCCAGCGAGGCGTGTCGGCGCTGAGGATTTCATCTGGGCATCAATGTCGCCGACGAACACGAGGACCTTCTTGGCTCTGGTCAAAGCGACGTTCCAGCGCTTTGGCATCTCCAGGAACTGGCTCGCGTGGCGCTTGACCAAGCTGATGAAGACGAAAT
>JAFEBC010000946.1 GCA_018266095.1 Deltaproteobacteria bacterium | reverse complement strand
GGCGTCACGACGCTCTCGGGCGAGCAGAAGAACAGCACGGTCCGCCTCGGCAGCAAGACGGTCACGATGCCCAGCACCAGGCTCACCTTCACCGCGGGCGGCGACGGCCAGTACACGGTCGCCGTCGAGGGCTGGGGCGACGCCAACTGGAGCGACGCCTTCGGCCTCTCGGGCCTGACCATCACGCAGCTCGGGCTCACCGGCACGCTCACCAAGGCGCCCAAGGCCGATGGCCGCAAGTCGGTCGCGGGCTTCGGCCTGGATCTGCAAGCGAAGCTGTCGCTCTCGGGAGCGGCGTACACCGCCACGCTCTCGGCCGACCTCGACGGCAGCAAGCTCAGCGACCTGTCGCTCTCGCTCTCGGGAGACCTCTCGCTGGGCTTCACCGGCATCACGCAGCTCTCGTCCATCAAGCTCACCAACGCGGTCGTCGGCGTGCGCCCCGCGGACGCGCAGGGCTACTTCGCGGGCTCGATGTCGTGGAAGGGGATGACCGGGACGGCCGCGGTGGTCATGGGCAAGGGAACCGCCGCGGCCTTCCTGCAAGCGACCGAGCTCGACCTCGGCGCGCTCGTCAACCAGAAGAAGCTGCTCGCGAGCCTCCCCAAGCTGAGCGGCGTCTTGATGGTGGGCAAGTCCGCCGCGGGCAACAAGCCGATCCGCGACCTGCCCGCGCCGGTGTCCAAGATGCTGGGCGACGTCTACGGCGACACGAGCGAGAAGGTCACGTTCGCCGCGGGCGTCTCGTTCTTCACCAAGGTGGACGCGGCGTCGCTCGGCTTCACGCAGGCCAACGTGCCCGGCCCGCTGGTGCTCTCCGGCGCGCTCGATCTGGAGAAGTCCACCTTCGACCTGAGCGCCAGCCTCGGCGCGTTCCCCGCCATCCCCAACACGCCGCAGGGCTTCGCCATCGAGTCGCCGCGCTTCCTCCTGGGCGTCTCCAAGGCCGACACCGGCTTCGAGTTCGATCTCGGCCTCGGCATCACCATGCGCGCCAACGTCGGCGGCCAGGATCTCGCCGTCACCACCAAGGTCCGCGCCGACAGCACCGGCTCGCTCAAGTTCACCGGCACGCTGGACACCGACTGGGTCGCGCCGCTCGGCCTCTCCTCGCTCACGCTCAAGGCGCCCGTGGGCGTGTCGTTCTCGGTCAACGCCGACGCCTCCGTCGACCTCGGCTTCCAGGCCGGCGCGCGCATCGACGACAAGGAGTTCAACCCGGTGGGCCTCTGCCTCAACATCCAGGCGGCCGCGCCGGTGCCGGTGCCCAAGAAGATCGCGGTGCACTTCAAGGCCAGCGAGCTCACGCCGCTCACCGAGGTGCAGCTCGCGGCCTCGCTGCTCAAGTCGGCCGCCAACGGCCCGCTCAAGGACGGCATCCCCGACAAGAACTTCCGCGCGGCGCTGAAGAAGATCGACACGCAGTCGAACCAGCTCGAGCACATGGCCGACGGCCTGCCGATGCCCAAGCTCACCGGCGCCGAGTTCTATCTGGCCACGCCCGGCATCAAGTGCGACTTGCCGGCGTTCGACGGCATGGGCGCGCAGATCACCGGCTCGCTCTCGTTCATGGACCATGACCTGGGCGGCCTCGACAGCAAGCTGAACCTGACCGACGGGCTCAAGATCAAGGGCGACATCAAGCCGTTCAAGCTGCTCGACCTCGTCTCGCTGACGCAGGCGCGCATCGACGTGCTCGCGCCCATGCCCACCGCGGGGGCCGCGCTCTTCGACGCGCACTTCTACCTCGACGGCAACGCCAACGTGCTGCTGGCGAGCGGGCAGATCCACGTCACGCTGGACAAGAAGAAGGCCTCGTTCGACCTCGAGAGCGCGCTCGCGGATCTCGGGTCGACCAAGATGTTCGCCACCAGCATCGGCGACGACCTCCTGCACGCCACCGACTTCAAGCTGGGCCTGCGCGCGCAGACCGACGTCGAGGGCGCCATGCTCAAGAAATTGGGCGACGGGCTCAAGGCCACGGCGGCCGCGCGCAAGGCGGCCAAGCAGGCGGAGCAGAAGCAGCACGAGAAGGATCTCGCGGACACGCAGAAGGCCTTCGACAAGCTCGACGCCGACGTGGGCAAGCGCTTCCGCAAGGCCGACAGCGACGTGAAGGACGCAGAGAAGGACGTGGACCGCGCGCAGAAGAAGCTCGACGACGCGAAGGCCGACTGCAAGAAGAAGCTCGGGGGCGCGAGCTTCCTCTGCGACACGGTGGACGCGGCCAAGAAGTCCGTCGACGCCTACGAGGACACGCTGGAGGCCGCGCGCAAGGTGCTCAAGGGCATCAAGGAGTCGACGAGCTACGCCAACTGGGCCGCCAAGAAGACGGCGCTGGCGACGCTGCAGGCCGAGCACGACGCGTTCACCGACACCATGAACGTGTGGTCCGACCTGGACGCGGCGGCGCAGAAGCTGTCCAGCGGCCTCGCGTCGGACGTGTTCACGCTGCGCAAGCTCACCTTCGACGGCTCGGTGGCGTCGGCGTCGGGCACGCTGTCGCTGGACGTGGTGGTGGGCCAGGCGGACCTCTACGAGACGTACACGCTCGACCTCAAGAAGGCGGTGCCGCTGGACGTGAGCAAGCTGGCCGGGCGCATCGCCGACGAGTTCGCCAACCTCACCAAGAGCAAGAAGGGCTCGGGCGGCGGGTCGGGCGGCGGCGGTTCGGGGAGCGGCGACTCGGGTGGCGGCAGCGCGGGCAGCGGCG
>JAFEBC010000945.1 GCA_018266095.1 Deltaproteobacteria bacterium | reverse complement strand
CGATGTGCACGACCGTGCCCTCGACGGGCTCGCCGTAGAAGTCGCCCCCCGAGCCCTCGAGGCGCGCGCCGTCGTTGAAGAAGACCCACTTGTGCGGCGAGCCGGTGACGGGCGCGATGTACAGCGTGCCGTAGCCGCTGCCCGGGTTCGTGGTGTCCGACTTGGTGGTCGTGAGGCCGCTCTTGGGGCTCGTGATGGTCACGGTGATCGTGTCGCCGGGCCGCACCGAGTGCGCGCCGCCCGCCACGTAGTTGCCGTCGAAGCCGCCGAGGTGGATCGAGTCGGTGCCGTTGGTGCGGGTCCAGGTGATGGTGCGGAAGCCGACCCGATCGCGCACCGGGAAGCGCAGGAAGTTGCCGGCCGTCCAGTCGTGCGTGGGCCCGCTGATCTCCGCCTCGATGAAGGCCGTGTTCATGCCGCCGCCCGGGCTGTAGGTGTTGGCCGCGAGGTCGTCGGGCAGCGTGCCGCCGAAGTCGCCGGTGAGGTCGATGGTCATGTTCTTCCCGCTCCCGCGCATGGTGATGCCCGGCGTGTTGGGCCCCTGCGTCGGCAGGCCGCTGACGCAGCCGTTGTCGCTGTTGCTCCAATAGAGCCCGGCGATGCCGCCCAAGGTGGGCAGAAAGTTCTGGGTGTACGGCGCGCCCGGCACCATGGGGCTGCCGCCGTTGCAGTTGTCGCCCACCTCGTTCTGGAAGTACGTGCTCGACGGCCAGATGTCGTAGTAGCCGCCGATGGGATGGGCGCGGGTGATGGCCTCGATCATCTCGTGCGTGAGCCGCGTGGAGAAGGTGGTGAAGCTGCCCGAGCAGGAGGTGGGCATGAAGGTGGCCGGGCTGCCTCCAAAGTGGCCATGGTCAGCGAGGGCGCCCGGGCACCAACCGTCCGCTTTGATGCCGGCGACCGAGGCCGGAAGGATGAGGTTCAGCACCAGCCGGTCAGTGTCCCACTCGGGGTGCTGGAGCTTGAGGCACTCGATCAACGCATCCGCGAGGCCATGCGCCTCGTGGCCATCGCCGTGCTCGCTGCCGATGGTGGTGGGGATGGGCACGCCAGGGCAGGTGTTGGCGTCGACGTACACGCTCGGACCCATCTCGAACGGGCCGGGGATCTGGTACTGCGCGGCCTTGAGGAAGTAGTCGCTGTGGACCAACGCGCGCGTGAAGGCGTCGATGCGGTCGGAGGTCTTGGAGAGCGCACCAGGATCGGTCGGGTTGCCCGCACCGGCGACGGGCACCGTGCGCGGCATGCCCCAGTACACGTTGACGAAATAGGGCGACGGCACCACCGAGCACGGCTGCACCGGGCATTGGACGGTCTGGGCCGTCGCGGCTGGAGCGATGACAAAAGCAATGGCTACGCCTGCGGCGATGGCCGCCGCCCTCGAGCTTGCACAGGTCATGTGATTCCCCTCCCTAGGGAAACTGCGGCGGAGGACGATACAGGCCCGCGTCAGGGATGAATGT
>JAFEBC010000944.1 GCA_018266095.1 Deltaproteobacteria bacterium | reverse complement strand
CGCGCCATCTTGTCGAGCGCGAAGCTGCGCACCACGATGGCCAGCGCGTCCAGCGCCGCCTCGGGCGACTCCGGCGCCGCCTCCGAGGCCACCACCGAGGCCACGTACGTCTCGACCGGCACCTCGTTCACCAGCACGAGCTCGTTCTTCTTCGCGTGCACCTCCAGCGCGCCGTCGAAGGTGCGCACGAGCCCCATCACGTTCGCGCCCACCGGCTGCCCGCCCGGCTCGAAGCGCGCGCGGTCGATCGACGGCGCGTCGGCCACCTTCACCTTGTCGCCGTCGGCCCACACGCGCTGGCTGCCCTTCTGCGAGGTCACCGTCGCCTCGCGCGTGTGGAACAGCCCCAGCACCTCGACCTTCACCGTCGAGGGAGGGCCTGCCGCCAGGAGTGCGAGTGCCAGGAGCGCGAACACGGGGACCCGGATCCTACACCGCGTCACCCGGTCGCAGTCACGGAACGTCGCTTGCGCGCGCCCCGCCTGCGCGCGATACCTGGATATATGGGCTCCCATACAATCGTCCCGAGACGACGGCCGGCGCAGTCACGCCTGCTCTCGCGCTCTCGCCCGCACATCGAGAGCGCCGCACCGCCGCCTGGCGACGCCCGCGTCGCCCTCGACGCCATCCGGCACCTCGTGCAGGCCCTGCGCCAGTCGGGCCTCGACGCCCAGCGCCAGGTCGGCCTCTCGGGCGCGCAGCTCTTCGTCCTGCACCAGCTCGACGGCCAGCCGCCGCTCTCGGTGAACCAGCTCGCCGAGCGCACGCTCACGCACCAGAGCAGCGTGTCGGTCGTGGTCCAGCGCCTCGCCGACCAGGGCCTCGTGCAGAAGCTCAAGTCCCCGCGCGATGGCCGCCAGGTCGCGCTCACGCTCACCCCCAAGGCCCGAGCCCTCCTGCGCCGCGCGCCCGACCCGGTGCAGAAGCGGCTCTTCTCGGCCCTCGACCGCCTCTCGCCCGCGCGCCGCAGGTCGCTCGCCCACGCGCTCACCGCGCTGGTCGCCGAGCTCGGTGTCTCCGGCGCGCCCCGCATGTTCTTCGAGGACGACCGCCATGTCTGAGCACGCCCGCCCGCCGCACCCCGACCCCGCGCGCCTGGATCACAGCTCGGTGCCCGTCGCCCTCTCCCTGCCCGAGCTGCGCCTGCCCCCCGAGCGCGCCCTCGTCGACGGCCGCGTCCTGCGCCTGTGCGCCTGGGCCTCCCTCATCGGCGTCGTCGCGGCCCTGGTCGCGCAGGCCTTGACGCGCCTCATCGCGCTCTGCACGAACCTCGCCTTCTTCCAGACGCTCGGGACCACCTTCCGCTCGCCCGCGACCAACACGCTCGGCCTCTGGGTGCTCGTCGTCCCCATCGTCGGCGGCCTCATCGTCGGCCTGATGGCGCGCTTTGGCAGCCCCGCCATCCGCGGTCACGGCATCCCCGAGGCGATGGAGCAGGTGCTCCTGAACCAGAGCCGCATCCCGCCGCGCATGTCCTGGCTCAAGCCGCTCTCCGCCGCCGTCTCCATCGGCACCGGCGGCCCGTTCGGCGCGGAGGGCCCCATCATCGCCACCGGCGGCGCGCTCGGCTCGCTTCTGGGCCAGGTGCTGCACATCACCGCCGAGGAACGCAAGACCTTGCTCGCCGCCGGCGCCGCCGCGGGCATGACCGCCACCTTCGGCAGCCCTGTCGCCGCCGTGCTCCTCGCCGTCGAACTGCTCCTCTTCGAGCTCCGCCCGCGCTCGCTCGTCCCCGTCGCGCTCGCCAGCGTCGTCGCCACCGGCCTGCGCATCGCCTTCGTCGGCACCGCGCCCAGCTTCCCCATGCCCGACTTCCGCGAGCCCTCCGAGACCGCGCTCGCCACCTACGCCGTCATCGGCGCGCTCATGGGCCTCTTCGCCATCGCCATCACCAAGGCCGTCTACGCCGTCGAGGACGCCTTCGAGGAGCTCCCGCTGCACTGGATGTGGTGGCCCGCGCTCGGCGGCATCGCCGTCGGCCTCTGCGGCTACTTCGGCCCGCGCTCGCTCGGCGTCGGCTACGACAACCTTGACGCGCTCCTCTCCGGCACGCTCCTCGGCAAGACGCTCGTCGTGCTCATCGCGCTCAAGTTCATCTCCTGGGCCATCGCCTTGGGCAGCGGCACCTCCGGCGGCACGCTCGCGCCCCTCTTCACCTTCGGCGGCGGCCTCGGCGCGCTCTTCGCCACCTTCGCCTCCACGCTCTTGCCCCACGCCGGCATCGAGCCCCGCATCGGCGCCCTCGTGGGCATGGCCGCGCTCTTCGCCGGCGCCTCGCGCGCGCCGCTCGCGTCGGT
>JAFEBC010000943.1 GCA_018266095.1 Deltaproteobacteria bacterium | reverse complement strand
CGCGGGACCACCAAGGCGCACCTCGCGCGCGCGGGCGTGGATTCGATCGCGTACCAGGTGGCGGATTTGCTCGACGCGATGAACCGCGACGCGAAGGCGCCGCTGCAAGAGCTGCGCGTGGACGGCGGAGCGTCGATGAATGCGTCGCTGCTGCAGTTCCAGGCCGACCTCATCGGCGTGCCCGTGGTGCGCTCGAAGGTGGCGGAGACGACGGCGCTGGGCGCGGCCTATCTCGCGGGCCTCGCGGTCGGCTTCTGGAAGAGCACGGACGAGATCTCGGCGAAGTGGCAGGAGGGCGCGCGGTTCACGCCGAAGCTCTCGCGCGATCAGTCGACGTCGCTGCGGGCGCGCTGGTCGCGTGCGGTCGAGCGGGCCAAGGGGTGGGAGACGCCGTAGCGACGCCTCCACTGACTGCGTGAGGCCGCGCGGCTACTTCTGCTCCGCCGGCTTCTCCGTCTGCTCCTTGAGCTGCGCCTCGAGCTGCTTCTTCTTCTTCTCGAACGCGCCCACCACGCCCTCGAACTTCTTCTTGGCCCAGAGCGAGTTGATCTGGTCCTTGTACGAGTCCACGAGGCTCACGTCCTCCGTGAACACGTCCACCGCGTGCGCCTTCTTGCCCTTCGCGCCCTTGGCGATGACGAACCCGAGGTTGAGCGCGTCCTGCCCGTAGGTAAACCTTGTCTTCACCAGCGTGTTCTCGCCCTTCGGCTCCTCGCCCAGGTACTCGACCTTCACGTCGTCGACGGCGAGCTTGCCCTGCATCTTGGTCAGGTAGCTCGCCTCCATCGCGCCGCGGACGGCCTCGATGTAGCGGGTGCGCTCGGCGGGCTTGAGCTCGGCCCAGTGCTTGCCCAGCGTCGCCTGCGCCACCTGATCGAAGTCGATGAGGTCGCCCACGGCCTTGCGCGCATCGGCGCGGGCCTTGTCATAAGCACCGCCCTTGGCCGCGACCATCTTCTTGATCGCGTCGCGCAGCGTGGTGTTGGCGGCCTTCACGGTGTCGGTGGCGGTCTCGGCGCGCGCGACCGTGGAGAGCGTGAGCGCGGCGAGCAGGGCGGCGGCGGACAGGAGCGAACGCAAGGTCATCAGGTCCTCGGCAGGTGCGGATGCTGGAGTGAAGAGGAGGGTAACATCCACAAGTCGCAGGGGCACCGCAAGCGCGCGCGAATCGACAGGTCGATCGCGCTGTGACGCCGATGTCGCGGTCCGGTGCGCTAGTGAACCTCGAGCACGAGCCAACTGCGCGGGAGCGTCGAGTCGGCATAGGCGAGCGTCAGGCCTTGCGGCAGGTTCGTCTCGGGCAGCGAGCCATCGGGCAAGAGCTGCAGGCGGTCATGGAACAGCCAGCGCGGCTTCCCGTCGTCGACCGCGGCGCGATCGATGAGCACCCAGCGCACGTGCTGCGCGCGGAGTTCCTGAAGCATGACCTCCTCCGGGACGCTCTGGCCACGGAACGTCGACGAGAGGATGTGCATCTTGGACCCGGGCGCGAAGAGCCACGTGGGCTCGAGCAGCGTGCGGCCATCGACGGCGAGGTCCTCGCCCGGGCGGACGTGCGCGACGAGGAAGTCCTGCGCGGCGCGGAAGCCCGGCGGCGGGGAGTTCGAGAGCGGCGAGGTGACCAGCGAGAGCAGCACCGCGAGGCCGAAGGCCGTCGGCAGCAGACGGCTCATCCAGTGTGCGAGCGGACGCGGCAGCGCGAGCGGCTCCGACCCGGGCTCGACCGGCGTGCGGACGGCGAACGGAAGCAGCGCCAGCGCGGCCGGGAACACGAAGCGCGGATCGCTCGTGACCACGGCGTAGAACCAGAAGAACGCGAAGAACACGCCCGCGTGCGCGATGGTCAGGGAGCGCAGGTCACTCTTGGGCGCCCGCACCACCGACACCAGCGCGACCAGCAAGAGCACGATCCCCAGCACCACCGTCAGCGGCGCGCTGCCCTCGCCATTGCCCATCGGGCCCAGCGCCTCGCCCAGGTGCGCGAACGTCGCCAGAAGGCCCGTGCCGATGCGCGCGGCCGCCTTCGCCGGCGTCAGATTCTTGAGATACGTCGCCGGATCGCTCGGGATCTGCGCCAGCGCGCCGGGCGCGAAGATGTCGCTGAAGTCGTCGAGCGGGTCCGTCCACAGGAAGCGGTTGTTGT
>JAFEBC010000942.1 GCA_018266095.1 Deltaproteobacteria bacterium | reverse complement strand
TGCGCTCCGCCGAGATCGACGAGTCGACCACGGAGATCCGCGCGGCCATCACGCAGGACCTGCTCGCGCGCGTCGAGGCCGTGCCGCTGCCTGCGTCAGCGCCCTTTGCGGTGCCGACTCCCGTGCCCCCGATCGTGGCGAGCGAGCCGCCTGCGCCCGTCTCCCCTCACGAAGCGCCCGCGGCCGCCATCGCGCAGGCCACGGATGCCGCGCCGCCCTCGCCCGTGCACACGGAGCCGCCCGGGCAGGTGGTCGCGATCGCGGACGTGCCGATCTCCAATCCGCCCGCGGAGGCCTCGCGGGCGGACGACCTGGTGCAGGGCCCCGGCAGCACCGATCCGACCGCGCTGCCAGTCATGGTGCTCGACAGCGCGCAGGAGATCGTCGACGACACCCCGGCCGAGGGGGCGCCTGGGGCGCAGGTGCCCGCCGCGCAGCCGGCCGCGCTCGACGCCGCCCCGCCTGAGAGCGCGTCGCCGAAGGACGGGACGGCCGCGGAGCCTGCCGTCGCAGCCGCGCCCCCGGAGTCCCCCGCGCCGACTTCCTCTGCGACCGCGCCTGGAGCCCTCGCGGACGCGTCGGGGACATCCGCCGGCGCGTCGGGGACATCCGCGACCGCGCCGGGGACCCAAGCGACCGCCGCGGACGAGGTCGACGAGGACCTCGCGAACACGGTGATCTCCTTCCACGCGGTGCAGCCGAGCTTGCCGCCCATCGAGGACGCCACCGAGTCGCTCCCGGACGACGCGATCGTGGCCCTGCCCGACGACGCGGTGGTGGATTCGCCCGAGCCGCTCCCGGACGTCCCGTGGGAGACGGCGGCGCCAGCGAGCGCCTCGCCCGTCGAAGGCTGGTCGCAGGCCACCGCGATCGCGCCGGTCCCGGCCGCACCCGCGACCGACCCCTGGCCGCAGCCGGGCGCCGCGGCTGCCCCACCCGTGAGCGATTGGACACAGGTCGTGCCCTCGGCGGACTCCGCTTCGGCGACCGATTGGGCACACGTCGCGCCCGCCGCCGCTGCGCCCGTGGACGATTGGCTCCACGCCGCTCCGGCCGCTGCCGCGCCCGAGTTCTCGGTGCCGCACGCCGAGCCACACGTCCCAGACGCCACGCCCGTCGCGCCCGTGGCCGAGCCCGAGTGGACCGTCGCCGCGCCCGTCGCGCCGCCCGCGGATCCGTGGGCCAAGCCGCACGGCGCTGCCACCTCGTCGGGCAACGGCTGGGCCATCGCCG
>JAFEBC010000941.1 GCA_018266095.1 Deltaproteobacteria bacterium | reverse complement strand
GTGCGAGGGCGACGTCGGGCCGCTGCCGTACGAGATCTGCAACGGCATCGACGACAACTGCGACGGCACCGTCGACGAGGTCGCGGACAAGAACGGCAAGCCGATCATGGTGCGGCCCTCGTGCAGCAAGACCGAGGGCGTCTGCGCGGGCGCGGTCAAGCGCTGCGTCAACGGCGCGTTCGCCACCTGCGACGATTCGGACTACTTGAGCGCGGCGCTCGCCAACGGCTCCGCGTACGGGCCCGACGTGAACTACTGCGACGGCGCGGATCACGACTGCGACGGCACGAGCGACACGGGCTGCACGGGCTGCCCCGTGTTGGGCGCGACGCGCGACTGCTACGGGCCGGGCCTGAACTCGCCCACGCTGCACCACACGCCGTGCCGGAAGGGCACCGAGACGTGCGTGCGCTCGGGCAACACCAGCAAGTGGGGCGTGTGCAGCGGGCAGGTCGAGCCCACGAGCGAGATCTGCGACGGCGTCGACAACGACTGCGACGGCAACGTCGACGATCTGGTGAAGAACGAGGGCACGCTCTGCAACACGGGCAAGCCCGGCGTGTGCGGGCCCGGCGTGCGGCGCTGTGTGAACGGGAACCTCGACTGCACCTCGATCACGCCCGCGTCCACCGAGGTGTGCAACGGGCTCGATGACGACTGCGACGGGCGCATCGACCAGACGTTCGACAAGCTGCACGATCCGCAGCACTGCGGCGGTGTCAACGAGTGCGTGCAGTGCGCGAGCGGCGACGCGTGCTGCGACGGGCGCTGCGCGGACTTGCGCTCGGATTCGAACGACTGCGGGACGTGCGGCAACGTGTGCGCGCCGGGCTCGGGCTGCTGCGCGGGCGTGTGCGTGGACTTGTCGAGCGACACTTCGTGCGGCGCGTGCACCATCGAGTGCAAGGACGGCGAGTCGTGCAAGAACGGTGCGTGCCAGGGCACCAAGGAAGTGCGCTGCGACAACGGCCTCGACGACGACGGCGACCACCTCACCGACTGCGCGGATCCGGACTGCGCGGGCCTGCGCTGCGACCAGGTCGGCGGCACGTGCCAGAGCGGGCAGTGCGTGCACGAGACCAACTGCAGCAACGGCGTCGACGACGATCACAACGGCAAGACCGACTGCGCGGACCCGGCGTGCACCGGGCAGCGCTGCGCGGGCAACGGCATCTGCACCGTCGCGGGCGCGTGCGTGAAGGAAATCTGCGACAACGGCATCGACGACAACGGCGACGGCAAGATCGACTGCCAGGATTCGCTCGCGTGCCCGCCGCCGGTCGCGGGCACCGGCCTGCCCATCCAGGAGGCGTGCTGCGGCGTGAAGTGGGCGGACCTGCTCGGCGACGTGGCCAACTGCGGCGGCTGCGGCAACGACTGCCGCGCGGGACACGACGCGACCTGCGGCACCATCGCGTGCGTGCAGGGGCGCTGCGCGTACAACACCTCGAGCAACGGCACGACCTGCAACGGCAGCGGCAAGTGCTGCGACGGCGCGTGCATCGGCAGCTTCGATCACGGCGACCCGAACAACTGCGGCGGCTGCGGCGTGAAGTGCCCGGCGCCCACGGGAGCGTGCCAGGAGGCGGTGTGCAACGCGGGCGGGCACTGCGGCTTCGCGCCCTCGTGCGAGGTGGCGTCGTGCGACCTGCAGTCGTGCATCACGGGCGGGCAGGCGGGCCTCTGCACCGACGGCGCGTGCTGCACGGGCTGCGTGGATTCGGCGAGCGACCTCTGCAAGGGAGGCACCGACTTGCACGCGTGCCGCGGACCGACCGGCTACTGCGCCGACTGCGCCACGTCGAACAATCCGTGCATCACCGACGCGTGCGGCCCGAACGGTTGCACGCACAACGCGAACAGCAGCGCCTGCGACGTGAACGGCCAGGCGGGCACGTGCAACAACGGCGCGTGCTGCATCGGCTGCATCGACGCGGGCGGCGCGTGCCACCAGATCGACAGCACCCACTGCGGCGTCCCCGGCGGCGCCTGCGTGCTCTCCTGCGACGACGGCGAGTCGTGCACGCAGGACCTCTGTCACAGCACGGGCACGGGCGCGCCCTTCTGCACCAACCCGGGCCTGCCCGACGGCGCGGGCTGCGTGAGCGCGAACAAGGGCGGCGTGTGCCAGGGCGCGTCGTGCTGCACGGGCTGCTTGGACATCAGCAGCAACGGGTCGGCGGCGTGTCTGGCGCTCGGCAGTCAAAGCGCGACGAAATGCGGGGCGAGCGGCGTCTCGTGCCAGACATGCCCGGCGCCGGGCGAATGTCAGTCTGCTTCGACCTGCACGAACGGCACCTGCGGCTTCACCAACAAACCCGACGGGACTCTGTGCCGCGGAGGCCTCGGGTTCTGCTCGGGCGGCCAGTGCAAATTGTGACGGCTCGCGCGCCCGGGGCGTGGGGAGAGTTGCGCCCTCCGGGAGGCCTGCGGCACGACTGGCACCTCGCCTCCGCGAGGTGCTGGGAGCTCCGTTCTACGTGAGTGCTGCCGCGCGCTCAGTCGGGCGCAATCTCTCCCCACGCCCCGAGCCCGCTCTTGGACCAGTTGGATGGGGCCCGAGCAGAACCCGAGGCCGTCGCGTGGTCCGCTTGGGTGGTGTCCTCGGGGCTCGGGGCGGAATCTGGCTCTTGGCGCCCGCTGCCCTAAGATGGCCGCATGAACGTCGCGTTCGTCCTCTTGCTCGTCGGCGCATTCATCGCTGCCCTGCTGAAGGGGGACGCGCGCGCGCTCGGTGAGGGGGCGCTGAACGGCGCGACGAATGCGGTCACGCTCGCGATCGGGCTCGTGGGCGTGATGTCGCTCTGGCTGGGCCTGCTCAAGATCGCCGAGAAGGCTGGCCTCGTGGATCTGCTCGCGCGCGCGGCGCGGCCTGTGTTTCGCCCGCTGTTCAAGGACGTCCCCGATGGGCATCCGGCCATCTCGGCGATGCTCTTGAACATAGCGGCCAACATGCTCGGCCTGGGCAACGCGGCGACGCCGTTCGGCATCAAGGCGATGGAGGAGCTCGACAAGCTCAACACCGAGAAGGGCCGCGCGACCAATGCGCAGGCGCTGTTCCTCGTCATCAACACGGCCTCGCTCCAGCTCGTGCCGGCCACGGTGATCGGCCTGCGCGCCGCCTCGCACTCGACCGATCCCGCCGGAATCCTGCTGCCCACTCTCGCCGCGAGCGCCTGCGCGCTGACGGTCGAGGTCACGCTCGCCAAGGTCCTCG